>NZ_NHOX01000024.1:0-139503 GCF_002252745.1 Halorubrum sp. Ib24
ACGCCCAAATCGGTTGCCCTCGCGGAACCGAGCGGCCGCGTCGAATCGCCGGTATATCACGAAATATCTATATAGCAGCGATAGGCGAGCCGGCGCGCAGAGCACGCGGCCGTCGAACCGCCGAAAAATCACGGCTATTTTTGCCGTGGTGACCTTCACGACGGCCTCTTCCGTAGGTTTTCAGAATCGATATCGGCACAAGGATTTAAATACTCTCAGGCCTTACCCGTTAGTGAGGAGACTAACCGAGACGCGTCTCTCGGTCCCCTCGTTCCCTCCATTTGAACCAACCAATGAGCGAAAACGTTCGAACGTACACGGCGGAGCACGTCGACGACGAGGAGGAGACCGAGTCGTCGGACGAGGAACTGCGATGTCCCGAGTGCAGCGGCCAGCTCGCGACCGACACCGAGCACGGCGAGACGGTGTGTGTCGACTGCGGGCTCGTCGTCGAGGAGGACGAGATCGACCGCGGGCCGGAGTGGCGCGCGTTCGACTCCAAGGAGAAGGACAACAAGTCGCGCGTCGGCGCCCCGACGACGAACATGATGCACGACAAGGGGCTCTCGACGAACATCGGCTGGCAGGACAAGGACGCCTACGGCAAGTCCCTCTCCAGCCGGCAGCGCGAGAAGATGCAGCGGCTCCGCACCTGGAACGAGCGGTTCCGCACCCGCGACTCCAAGGAACGGAACCTGAAACAGGCGCTCGGCGAGATCGACCGCATGGCCTCGGCGCTCGGCCTCCCGGACAACGTCCGCGAGACCGCCTCGGTCATCTACCGCCGCGCGCTCGACGAGGACCTCCTGCCCGGCCGTTCCATCGAGGGGGTCTCGACGGCCTCGCTGTACGCGGCCGCCCGGCAGGCCGGCACGCCGCGCAGCCTCGACGAGATCGCGGCCGTCTCCCGCGTCGAGAAGGACGAGATCGCCCGGACGTACCGCTACGTCGTCCGCGAACTCAAGCTGGAGATCCAGCCCGCGGACCCCGAGAGCTACGTCCCGCGGTTCGCCTCCGACCTCGGCCTCTCGGACGAGGCCGAGCGCCGCGCCCGGTCGCTGCTCGACACCGCGAAGTCGCAGGGGATCCACTCCGGCAAGTCGCCGGTCGGCCTCGCCGCCGCGGCGGTGTACGCCGCCTCGCTGCTGGTCAACGAGAAGGTGACTCAGAGCGAGGTCAGCGACGTCGCGAACATCAGCGAAGTGACCATCAGGAACCGGTACCACGAGCTGTTGGAGGCCGAGGACGGCGTCGCGCTGAGCTGATCGGCGCGCCGGACACGACGACCGCACGCGGTCGACGCTCCGCCCTTTCTGACCGACGTCCGGACGCTCGGGCGTCCGGACGCGGTTCCCCTTTCAGAACGCCCAAGCCCCCGCGGGCCGAGCGGCGCGTATGGAGACCACCCGTCACTTCACCGCGACGACGTACGTCGTCAACGACGGCGCGACCGCGCTCCACGCGCACGACCGGCTCGGGATCCGGCTCCCGCCGGGCGGCCACGTCGACCGCGACGAGCTCCCCCACGAGGCGGCGCTCCGCGAGGTCCGCGAGGAGACCGGGCTGGAGGCCGAGCTGGTCGCGACCGAGTCGTCGATCGAGGGGCCGAACACGCGCGGGCTCCCGGAGCCGGCCCACCTCATGCTCCACGACATCAACGTCCGCGAGGACGGGGCCGTGGGGCACCAACACGTCGACCACCTCTACTACGCCCGCGTCGGCTCCCGCGATATCGCGCCGAACGGCGACGACGAGGTCGACTCTGACGGGTGGCGCTGGTACACGCCGGCCGAACTGGCCGCGAGCGAGCTGCAGCCGGACGTGATCGAACTCGGCCGCGAGGCGATCGCGACCGTCGAGGAGCCGTAGTCGGTCGACGACCCGCGGGAGCGATCGCCGGAAACCCCGGGCCTGCGCGCCGGTCGGCACCGACTGGATCGGCTTCGATCGGCGTCAGACGGGCGTCTCACGGTCCGGAAGGTATTTGGGTCGTTGCAGGCGACATAAACCAAGATGGACGCGCAGCGACGATCGGAGATCACCGAGTGGGATTCCCGCGGGTTCTCGGGCGGATTCGCCGAACTCGGGCGCCTCGTCGACCGCGGATTCTCCGGCGCGGTGACCGACGGCACGGCGTGGCTGTTCGTGTTCGAGGGCCGCGTCGTCGGCGCGGTCGACGGCGACCTCGCGGACTTCTCGGAGGCCTCTGGCACGCTGTACGAGGCCCCCGAACCGGTCCTCCCGGTCCTGTTCGCCATGCAGGAGCGGGGCGGCGAGCCCCGGGCGCAGTACTACACGAACGACACCCCGCTCTCGGAGGCGGACCAGAAGCTCTCTCGCGGCGGGTTCACGGGCTACGTCGAGCTGTCGGAGAACGTGCTCTCCGGCGACTACTACGTCACGTACACGGCGGGCGAGTCGATGACCGCCGCGTACGTCGGCAACTCGCGACGCCTGGAGACGGGCGAGAAGGCGTTCTCGCTGGCCGACGACGAGGTCGGCATCTACACCGTCTACGAGGTCGACCTGAGCGTCAGGGAGATCCCGTCCGACGGCGACGCCGGAGCAGCCGAGTCCGGGGCCGCCTCGACAGCCGAACCGTCCCTCGACGGGTCGGCAGCGGCGGACCCCGAGCCGAGCGCTGCGGGCCGCGACGGCGACTCGGATCGAGACGACGTCACCGCGGCCGACGAGCCCGGTGACGCGGCGGCCGACGACGCCGACGGGAGTCCGGCGCGCCACGGAGTCGCCGGAAGCGAGAGGGCGGACGAGAGCCGCGAGAGTCCCGCTGGTCGGGACGAGACCGAAGCCGGCGGCGACGACGGACCGTCGCCCGTCAGGGTCGGCGGAACCGACGGCCGAGATACTGACGGTCGCGATACCGACGGCCGAGATACTGACGGTCGCGATACCGACGGCCGAGATACTGACGGCGAACGACGGGAAGCCAACGGAGAGCGCAGCGCAGACGCGGAACGTGGCGCGAACGAGGCGCGAAGCGCTGATGACGCCGCCCTCGACGCGGGCGCCGGCGCGGACGAACCGGCGAGCGACGCAGAGGCCGCGGCCACGTCGGACGCCCGCGACGATGGCGAGCCCTCCGACGCGGCCGCCGTCTCGGCGGACTCGGACCGGCCCGAGGGCGAGCCGCACCCGAGCGACGACGTGTTCTCCGAGGAGGAGGAGTGGCGCGAACAGAAGTCGATCCCCGCGTTGGACCCGTCGGAATCGAGCGACCCGCCGACCGGCCGCGACGGAAACGGGGGAGGCTCCGCCAGCGGCTCCCGGCGGTCCCGCGGATCGAACGGCGCCGCGCGGCGAAACGATCCCGAACCGGGCGGGCAGTCCGCGGGGGACGACTCTCCGGATCCGCGGTCGACGGCCGAGGCCGACTCGAACCGGTCCGCCGTGTCGCAGCGCTCGCGGGGCGCCGACGGATCGACCGGCGACGGACGGGGCCAGGATCGCCTGCGCCAGCTGAAGAGCGCGCTGGAGGAGTCGGAGCGGAAGCGCGAGTCGCTGGCGGCGGAGCTGGACGAGACCGTCGCGGACCGGGACGACGTCGAGGCCGAGCGCGACGAGCTGGCCGCCGAGGTGGACCGCTTGGAGTCGGAGCTCTCGACGCTCCGCGAGGAGCGCGACCGCCTGGGCGAGGAGCTCGCCGCGGCCCGCGACCGGCTCCCCGAGGGCGACCGCTCGCTGTCTCCCGCGGAGGCGCGGAGCGGGACGAACCTCTTCGTGCGGTACGATTCCAAGGGCGGCGCGACGCTCGAGGACGCCCACGACGGGGCGGTCGACCGCGACGCGCTCAGCGAGAACCTGCGGATCGAGCACCACACGAGCTTCGAGACGGACGGGCTCACGGTCGACGGGCGGCCGTACGAGGAGTTCCTGCGGGACACGATCGAGTACGGCTTCACCCGCTGGCTCGTCGAGGACCTCCCGTTCGAGGTGAGCGGGACCGGCAACCAGAGCGTTCTCCGCGACCTGTACGACGCGATCCCCGAGGTCGACCGGGCGGAGATCGGCGGCTCGGTGTCGATAGCGATCCGCGAGAACGGCGAGGAGACGCGAGAGCAGCGCGCGTTCGACCTCGTGTTGCGCGACCGGATGGGGAACCCCCTGTTCGTCGCCGACCTCAACGACAGCCGGGACCCGACCGCCGAGGGGACGCTGGAGTCCCTCGTGGGCAACGGCCGCGACATCGCGGAGTCGAACGACTCGTTCGCGGCTGCGTTCGCGGTGACTGAGAGCTTCTTCGAGCCGGGCGCGTTAGAGACGGCGAGCGACGCGGTCGGCGGCGGGCTGTTCAGCCGATCGAAGCGCGCCAGCTTCGTGAAGCTTTCGCGCAAGCAGGGGTACCACCTCTGTCTGGTCGAGGCCCGCGACGGCGGCTTCCACATGACCGTCCCCGACCTGTAGCTCGGCGCTGTTCGCGGCGGAGAGACGGCGACCCGTGACTCCGGGCGGGCGGCGAGAGAAACCGCGGCGGGCAATCAGAGTCGGGGCGAGAGACAACTGCGGCTGCGGTGACCCGAGATCGAAACGCGGACCCGCGGCCGGCGGCGCGTACGAACGGAGGCGTTCAGTTCTCGAGCTCGGCGGCGTCGTCGATCCGCATGGAGCCGAGCTTGTCGACCGTCTCGTCGAGCTTCTCGTCGAGCTCGTCGACGAACTCGTGGGTTCGCTCGGTGGTGATGGCGCCCTGGCTCGACGGCTCGATGAGGTTCTCCTCCTCGAGCACGCGCAGGGAGTACCGGACCTTGTGATGGGGGTATCCCGTCTCGTTCGACATCTTCACGATGCCGATCGGCTCGTTTTCGATGACCATCCGCAGGACTTGGAGGTGTCGTTCCAGCATGTCTACCTCCTTCTCTAGTCGATCTATCATGGCACATGTTAACTCGTCATGCCCCTGTTTAAAAGTTGCTGTCGTCGGCCGCCCCCGGGTCGCTCGATCCCCGACTTCGACGTGGCAGTAATTAACGTGTTCGATCGATCGGGGACCGAGTGGTCGTGCGAATCGACGGCCGACTCCGCGAGCAGCGGCCCCGCGAATCGGTGGCGGAGTTCGTCGCTTCGCTCGTCGCGAGCCCGTCAGACGGGGATCTATCGCACGAACGGGCATACCTCATATGAGTACGCCGCAATCTGATGCACGTTCGTGGGGTGATCGCGTCCGCGGACCGTAATCTGTTTTACCCCCCGGAAGGAACCACCGGGCCGTATGACACTCACCATCGTCGGCTCCCAGCTGGGTGACGAGGGCAAGGGCGCGCTCGTCGACCGGTGGGGAGGGGACGCGGACGTCGTAGTCCGTTATCAGGGCGGCGACAACGCCGGCCACACCGTCGTCGAGGGGGGCGCGGAGTACAAGCTCTCGCTGGTACCGAGCGGTGCCGTCCGCGGCACGGTCGGCGTCCTCGGCAACGGCTGCGTCGTCAACCCGCGCACGCTGTTCAGCGAGATAGACGGCCTGCGCGAGCGCGGGCTCGACCCGGACGTGCGGGTCGCCCGCCGGGCGCACGTGATCCTGCCGTACCACCGCGTGCTGGACGGGATCGAAGAGGAGGTCAAGGCCGACGACGACGCCGGCGACGAGGTCGGCACGACCGGCCGCGGAATCGGGCCGACGTACGAGGACAAAGCGGGCCGCCGAGGGGTCCGGGTCGCCGACCTGCTCGACCCCGGCGTGCTCCGAGAGAAACTGGAGTACGCCGTCCCGCAGAAGCGCGCGATCGTCGAGGACGTGTACGGGCTCGAGATCGACGGCGATGAAGAGCGCGCCGAGGCGTTCGACGTCGACGCGCTCCACGAGGAGTTCGCCGCGATCGGAGAGCGCCTCGCCGACGAGGGGATGACGGTCAACTGCTCGGACTACCTCCACCGCCGCCACGAGGCCGGCGACGAGATCCTCTTCGAGGGCGCTCAGGGGACGCACATCGACGTCGACCACGGGAACTACCCGTTCGTCACGTCCTCGAATCCGACCGCCGGCGCCGCCGCGGTGGGCTCCGGGCTCGGGGTCACGAAGGTCGGCGACGGCGAGGTCGTCGGGATCGTGAAGGCGTACCTCTCCCGCGTCGGCGAGGGGCCGATGCCGACCGAGCTCGACGGGGACGCCGACGAGGAGGCGCTCGCCGACGACATCCGAGAGAAGGGCGGTGAGTTCGGCACCGTGACGGGTCGCCCCCGTCGGATCGGCTGGCTCGACCTCCCGATGCTGCGCCACGCGGCGCGCGTCTCCGGCTTCACGGGGCTCGCGGTCAATCACGTCGACGTGCTCGCCGGGCTCGACGGGCTGAAGGTGTGTACCGGCTACGAGCTAGATGGAGAGGAGATCGATACCGTCCCCACCACGACCGACCGATGGGAGCGGTGCGAACCGGTGTACGAGTCCCTCGACACCTGGGCGGAGTTCGACTCGGCCGCGGTCGCCGAGGAAGGCTACGACGCGCTCCCCGAGGCGGCCCGCGAGTACCTCGAGTTCGTCGCCGACGAGACCGACACGCCCGTCTACGCGGTCGGCGTCGGTCCCGACCGCGAGGAGACGGTCGAGCTGGTGAACCCGTTCGACGCGTAGGCCCCCGTCGCGGGCATACGTCGTTTGGTGCGACGCGTTCGACGGGTGTGAACTGGCCGTTCAGACGGCTCTCTCTGGCCATCCGACTTTCCGGACACTGAGGTCACACGCACGGTACGTCCCGGAGTCCTCGCGACACGCTCGCACTTGCGACGGGGGCTCACCTGTTCGGCTCTTCGCTGTCGTCCATCAGAGAGGAGATGATCAGTCGCTTGATTCCGCGCCGAAGGAGCCCGCTAGCCGCGGGCTGAGAGATGTCCAGGTCGGCGGCGACGTCACTGAGAGTCACGTCTCGGGGCTCTTCGAAATACCCCGCATCGACCGCGACGAGGAGCGCCTCCCGCTGGCTGTCGGTCAGTCCCGCGTCCGTGGTACCGATGCCATCGTACTCGTTGACGCGCACGAGCTCGATACTGATGTCATTCCGTCGTGCGTAGTCCCACAGGCGAGTCAGATTCGCTCGCTCGGGCAGCCACACCGTCAGGTTCCACGCGCCACCCTCGTTTTCCATGTCGAGGATGACACCGCTCGCCGCCGAGACGACCGGCGAGACGATCGTTGCTTCGTCCGAATACTCCACGCTGTAAATCGCCCTCCCGTCGCCGGTTTCACGCAGGCGCTCGAACGCCCCGATTGTGTGATCGTTCCGCAATCCCCTCTCGAACCGACGGAGATCGGACGATTCCACGCGGTAAAAGAACCGCCCGGACGTCGGATCGGTGCCCGCCTCCGATACCGATTCGACGCTCGCACTGCTGTCGTGACGGACCGCGCCCGTGAGGACGATGTCGGCGTGCTCGACTCGGACGACCGCTTTAATATCGCTCATCGTTCTGTGAGGGAACTGCCTCCGGAGTTCCACCTCCGTGAGCGACGGGTGCCGAGGTGGTCGGCGCAAATCGACGGTCGAACGCTCGCGACCGGCGTCACTGCGGCGGTCGTTCGGTGAGTCCCGTCGCCCGGTTGGGCACGGCCTTCGGATACGCGGGTCGCGGTGATATACCTATGTCTCATACGTGTGCGGTTCGGACCGGGAGGGCGACTTGGGGACCGACACGGTGTCGGCCCGAACCGACCGGTCCGGTTCGGCTGTTCGAAGACCCTCCGGCGGACCCGTTCGCAGCGTTCTCGACTCGTCACCGTGGCGGCTTGAACAGCGTCGCGCGGACCCGGTCAAACCAATCGAGTGCGGCCGGGCGAGCGGACGCGGCAGGGAGGTAGAACTTCGGTTCGGTTCTGTCGGCGCCGTCGCGGACGCGGTCGTTCCGTGTCATACGGGTGGAACGTGGAGCCCTCGGCCCATCGGTCTCCGGCTTATGAGTATAACTCACTTATATACTAACGGCCGATCGCGCCCCTGCCGGCCGCCACTGGCGGCCACCTGCCGTACACGATGGCGGGGCGGTCGAGGTCGGTGAAGAACGGCGGCCATCGTGACAACGGACGGCGAACGAGGGGTGTGGGTCGCGACCGTCATCGCCCGGGGGTCGGCGCGTCTCCGACCGAGAGAGACCTTCGACGTCAAAGCGATCGGGTGCTCCAACGGGCTCGATCGGCTCCGTCGTTACCGACCCGCACCCGGACGCCGTCGTTCACGGTACGGGGGTCGCGTCGTTCGACGTGAGTCCTCCGACGCGGGCCGTGCGTACCTCCGTCCGCGGTGCTAGCTCGCTCGACACACTCGTCGGCGACGGCCGCTCTGGCCGCCCGAACGGTGCTCCTGAAGCGGCGGCGGGTATCGACGGTCCACGCGAACGGCCCGCGCCGGTCGTCGCCGAAGACGGCCGTTCCGGACCGTGAGGTCCAAGCGCCCGCGCCGCTAGCCGCCGAACGATCCTGGACACCCCGGCACGGCGACTGCCGTCCCGAGCGCGGGGAACTGACGCCGACGCACCCGAGGCCGGACGCCGTGAGAGGGCTCAGGAATCGGGGCGCATCGCTCGTCGGCGCTCTACGCCCGCAGATCGATCTCGTCCAGAGCTGCCATATCCTCGTCGGTCAGCGAGAGGTCGGCGGCCGCGACGTTCGTTTCGAGGTGTTCGACGCTCGACGTGCCCGGGATCGGGAGCGTCACGTCGGAGTGTTCGAGCAGCCACGCCAGCGCGACCTGCTGTGGCGTGGCGTCGCGACGCTCGGCGACCTCGTCGAGCACGGCGGCCGGCCCCTCCTGAAAGACCGCGTACATCGGCCCCCACGGGATGAACCCCACGTCGTCGCGCTCGCAGGCGCGGAGCACGTCCTCGTCGTCTCGGTGCCCGACGTTGTACCGGTTCTGGACGGTCGCGATATCGACGATCTCCGTCGCCGTCTCCAGCTGTTCGACGGTGACGTTCGAGAGGCCGACGTGGGCGATCTGCCCGGCGTCCTTCATCTCCGCGAAGGCGTGGACGGAGGCCTCGAAGTCGGTGTCCGGGTCGGGCCGATGGAACTGGTAGAGGTCGATCGTGTCGGCCCCGAGCCGGTCGAGGCTGCACAGCACCTGATTCTTCAGGAAGTCCGGGTCGCCGTGGGGGAGCCAGTCGCCCTCGCGGTTGCGGAGCAGCCCGGCCTTCGAGGCGACGACCACGTCGTCGGGGTCGCCGAGGGCCTCGCCGATCAGGCGTTCGCTGACGCCCGGCCCGTAGGAGTCGGCGGTGTCCACGAAGTCGACGCCGAGCTCGACGGCCCGCCGGAGGACCCGCTTGGCCTCCTCCTCGTCGGCCGGCCGCCCGATGATGTCCTCGCCCGTGACTCGCATCGCGCCGAAGCCGAGGCGGTTGACGGTCACGTCGCCGCCGACGTCGAACGTCTCGCTCCGGGTCGTCGTCGCTGGTGACATGGCCGGGCGTACGCGTGCGGCCCCCAAAGTGGTAAGGATAGCGGAGGGGGGAGAGCGCCGACCGGCGCGCCGCGGCCGACGGCCCGTCTTGCGCGCGTCGCTACTCATAAACCGCCCCCGCGTGATCATGAAGTATGGACGCCGAGCGCGAGGTACTCGACGTGTTGGCGCGGAACGCCCGCGAGGACATCGACGACATCGCGGCCCAGACGGGCCTCGACGCCGCCGCGGTAGAGGAGGCCATCGCGGCGCTGGAGGCGGACAACGTGGTCCACGGCTACCAGGCGGTCATCGACTGGGACCGCGTCGACGAGGGGAAGATCCGGGCGGTCGTCGAGATCAACGTGGAGCTCGACCGCGAAACGGGGTACGAGCAGGTCGCCGACCGAATCGCGAAGTTCCCGGCGGTCGACGCCCTCCACCTCGTTTCCGGTGACTACGACTTCGCCGTCGAGGTGCTCGGCGAGACGATGCAGGACGTCTCCCGGTTCATCTCCGAGCAGGTCGCGCCCATGCCGGAGGTCACCCAGACGGTGACTCACTACATCATGGAGACGTACAAGGACGGCGGGGTGCGGTTCGAGGACGGCGACGACGACGACCGCCTCTCCGTCTCGCCATGAGGCTCTCGGAGCGCGCGCGCGACCTCCCCGAGTCGGGGATCCGGAAGTTCTTCGAGCTCGCGGAGGCGCGCGACGACGTGATCTCGCTGGGCGTCGGCGAGCCGGACTTCTCGGCGCCGTGGGCGGCCCGGAACGCCGCGATCGACTCGCTCGAACGCGGGAAGACCTCCTACACGTCGAACCGCGGAATGGCCGCCCTCCGCGAGCGGATCGCGGCCCAACACGAGCGCTACGACCAGTCGTACGACCCGGCCGAGGAGGTGCTCGTCACCACCGGCGCGAGCGAGGCGGTCGACCTCGCCTTCCGCGCGCTCGTCGACCCCGGCGACACGGTCGCGGTCCACGAGCCGACGTACATCTCCTACGGCCCGGGGATCGAACTGGCCGGCGGCGAGCGGCTGACGGTCCCCACGCGGGCCGAGGACGACTTCGCGCTCACGCGGAGCGCGCTGGAGGCGTCGGGCGCCGCCGACGCGGACCTCCTCGTCCTCTGTTACCCGAACAATCCGACCGGCGCGACCATGACCGACGAGCAGTACGCGGCGGTCGCCGCCTTCTGTCGCGAGAACGACATCCGGGTGATCGCCGACGAGATCTACGCCGCGCTCACGTACGGGACCGACCACGCCTCGATCGTCACGCGGCCGGGGATGCGCGAGCGCACCGTCGTCGTCAACGGCTTCTCGAAGGCGTACGCGATGACCGGCCTCCGGCTCGGGTACGCGCTCGGACCGACCGAGGCGATCGACGCGATGAACCGGATCCACCAGTACACGATGCTGTCGGCGCCGACGACGCCGCAGTACGCGGCGATCGAGGCGCTCGACCGCTGCGACGACGAAGTGACCGAGATGGTCGACGAGTACAACCGCCGCCGCCGACTCGTCGTCTCCCGGTTCAACGAGATGGGCCTCGACACGTTCGAGCCCGGCGGCGCCTTCTACGCCTTCCCCGACTGCGGCGGCGACGACGAGGTCTTCGCCGAGGAGCTGCTGGAGGCGCAGGGCGTCGCCGTCGTCCCCGGCTCCGTCTTCGGCGCGGGCGGCGAGGGCCACCTCCGGGTGTCGTACGCGACCTCGATGCGCGAGCTGAAGGAGGCGACCGACCGGATCGCGACGTTCGTCAACGGGCGTAACTGACGAGCGTCCGCCGAGCGCCCGCCGAGCGCGCTCGGTCGGTCTCGCTTCTCGGAGCCAAACGACTAACGCGGTCGCCCGCCACGAGCGGGTATGGGCGAGTACGACGCAGTCGTGGTCGGTGCGGGCGTGGTGGGGTGTGCGGCCGCCCGCGCGCTCGCCGGCGAGGGTCGAGACGTGCTGCTGTTGGAGCGAGGCGACTTCCCGAACCCGCGGGCGACCTCGCACGGACCGAGCCGCATCTTCCGACTCGCCTACCACGAGGGCGAGATGTACGTGCCGATGCTTCGCCGGAGCCGACGGGCGTGGCAGCGACTCGACCGCGACGCGGAGGCCGACCTCTTTTATCGAACCGGGTCCCTGACCGTCGGGCCCGAGTCGGGCGACTCGTTCACCGGCGCGCGAGCGACCTGTCACACCCACGACATCGACCACGAGGTGCTGGACGCGGCCGCTGTCAACGACCGGTTTCCGGCCTACGACCTCCCCGAGGGGTACCGAGCCGTGTTCCAGCCCGACGGCGGGCTCCTCGACCCGGAGCGGTGTCTCGTCGCGCTCGCCGAGGCGGCGATGGCGGACGGCGCCGAGCTGCGGGCCCGCGAGCCGGTAGTCGACTGGACCGCGGGCGAGGACGGGGTCCGCGTTCGGACGCCGCGACGGGACTACGACGCCGACTCGCTCGTGGTCGCGTCGGGCGCTTGGGCCGCCGACCACGTCGCCGCGGTGGAGGGGTTGGTGGAGCGCGAGCGGCACGTTGCCTGTCGGATCCGGCCGCGGACCCCGGCCGCGTTCGCGCCCGACTCGTTTCCGGTGTTCGTGATGGACACCGAGGACGGCCGGCACTTCTACGGCCTCCCCCGGCATCGCGTTCCCGGATTCAAGGTGGGGGCGACCCACGCCGAGGGGAGCGCCGTCCATCCCGACGAGATTCACGACGCGGGACTGGCCGAGACGGAGGCGGCGCGCGGGTTCGCCCGCGACTTCGCGCCGACCGGTGACGGGGCGGTGCTGGGGACGAGGGCGTGCGTGCTGTCGCAGACGCCGGACGGGGACTACATCATCGACACGCTCCCCGACGGTGGGAACGTCGTCGTCGCGGTCGGGATGTCCGGACACGGGTTCAAGACGGCGCCGGTCGTCGGCGAGGTCGCCGCCGCGCTCGCCACGGACTCGGACCCGCCGGTCGACGCAGACCCGTTCGCTCTCGATCGGTTCGACGGGGTCGGTGACGGACGGGGGTAACCCCGACCGCTCGCGGTCGACGATCCGTCCACACGGGCGCCGACCGGAAGACACGGCGCGATCCGACGCCCGCCGTGCCGGGACGCCGTGATAAACGCGCTCCGGATTCCTCGTCATTTACGAATAATTATGATGAATTCGGCGGATCGGGTGAACATGGAGTTCCAGCTGACCGACGAGCAACGACACCTGCGGGACGAGGTGCGGAAGTTCGCCGACGAGGAGATCCGACCGGTCGCGACGGAGTACGACGTGGCCGAGGAGTACCCCCACGAGGTCATGGAGAAGGCCGCCGAGATGGGCCTGCTCGCGCCGCACGTCCCGGTCGAGTACGGCGGCGTCGGGTACTCGTCGGTGGAGAACGCGATCCTGACCGAGGAGCTGTTCGCGGCCGACCCCGGGATCGGCCTCTGCGTCTCCAGCGCCGGGTTCGGCGCCGAGGCGCTGATGGAGTTCGGTACGGAGGAACAGAAGGAGCGCGTCCTCCCTGAGGTGACCGCCGGCGACGCGGTGATGGGCTCGGCGATCTCGGAGCCGCAGGCGGGCTCGGACGTGACGTCGGTCGAGACCCGCGCGGAGAAGGACGGCGACGAGTGGGTGATCAACGGGTCGAAGATGTGGATCACGAACGGCACCGTCGCCGACTACTTCGTCGTCGTCTGCGAGACCGACCCCGAGATCGACGACCGCTACTCCGGCTACTCGCAGATCCTGGTCGAGGGCGACCGCGACGGGCTCACCCGCGACAAGATCACCGGGAAGCTCGGTATCCGAGCGAGCGACACCGCGGAGCTCCGCTTCGACGACGTCAGGGTGCCGGAGGAGAACCTGATCGGCCAGCGCGGGATGGGATTCCTCCAGCTGATGCAGTTCTTCGACGAGACACGCACCGCGGTCGCCGCGCAGGGCGTCGGGATCGCCCGCGGCGCGGCCGAGCGCGCACTTGAGTACGCGGAGGAGCGCGAGCAGTTCGACCGCCCGATCAGCGACTTCCAGGCGATCAAACACAAGCTCGCGGAGATGCACACGAACACGGAGGCCGCCCGCTGGCTCACTTACCGCTCCGCGTGGGCGGTCGACAACGAATCCGGCGATCTCACCGCGCTCGCGTCGATGGCCAAGGAGTTCGCCTCGCGGGTCGCCGTGGACGTCGCCGACGAGGCGGTCCAGGTCCACGGCGGCGCCGGCTTCGTCAACGACCACGACGTCGAGCGGCTCTACCGCGACGCGAAGATCACCCAGATATACGAGGGGACCACCGAGATCCAGAAGAACATCATCGCTCGCGAACTGCTCGACGAGGGGTTGTGAGCGACTCCGTCGGGTCGCTCGCGCCCCCCGCTCGCGACCGGTATATAAAAACCGGCGGCGGCCCTTCGTCACTGACATGAGCGACGGTGCGGACTCCGAGCCGGCCGGGAGCGCGAGCGACGGCGCGGACGCCGAGTCGGCCGACGGCGTGACCCCGGAGGAACGCCTCAAGCGCCAGCGCGACGACCTCCGCCTGCTGAACCAGGTGATGCGCCACGACATCCGCAACGACCTCCAGCTGGTCGGGGCGTACGCCGAACTGCTCGACGACCACGTCGACGAGGACGGGAAGGAGTACCTAGAGGTCATAAAGCGCAACACCCAGAGCGCGGTCTCGCTGACCACGACGGTCCGCGACCTGGCCGAGGTCATGCTCCGGGAGGACACCGACCCGAGCCGCGTCGCGCTCGATAGGGTCCTCTCCCAGCAGGTCGAGGAGGTCCGCTCGGCGTACTCGGAGGCGGTGTTCACCGTCGAGGGATCGTTCCCCGACGAGGCGGTCGTCGCCGACGAGATGCTGAGCTCGGTGTTCCGGAACCTCCTGCGGAACGCGGTCCAGCACAACGACGAGACGCCGCCGACGGTGACGGTGTCGGCGACCCTCGACGAGGGCGAGGGCGTCGTCGAGGTACGCGTCGCCGACAACGGGCCCGGGATCCCCGAGGGCCAGCGCGACGAGGTGTTCGGGAAAGGAGAGAAGGGACTCGACAGCCCGGGCGCCGGTATCGGGCTGTACCTAGTCCGGTCGCTCGTCGAGATTTACGACGGGGACGTGTGGATCGAGGGCAACGAGCCGAAGGGGGCGGCGTTCGTCGTCAGGCTCTCGGTGGCGGAGTAGGGCGCGAGGGCGTCGCCGGTCTCTCCGCCAGTCTCTCCGTCCGCGCCGCCAGCGTGATCAACGCCGCCAGCGTGATCAACGCCGCCAGCGTGATCAACGCCGCCAGCGTGATCAACGCCGCCAGCGTGATCAACGCCGCCAGCGTGATCAACGCCGCCAGCGTCGGTTCCCCGGGCGCACCGAGCGCGCTCACTCGTCGTCGTACTCCATCGCGACCGAGTTGATGCAGAACCGCTTCCCGGTCGGCTCGGGGCCGTCGTCGAACACGTGGCCCAAGTGGGAATCGCAGTTCGCGCACCGCACCTCGGTGCGGCGCATCCCGTGGCTCGTGTCGACGGTCGTCGTCACCGACTCTTCCTCGGCCGCGTAGAACGCCGGCCAGCCGCAGCCGGACTCGTACTTCGTCTCGGCGTCGAACAGCACCGTTCCACAGGCCCGACAGCGGTACTCCCCGTCGTCGGGGTGGTGGTCGACGTACTCGCCCGAGAATTTCGCCTCCGTGCCGCTCTCGCGGAGCACGCGGTACTCCTCCTCGGAGAGCCGCTCGCGCCACTCCTCGTCGGTCAGCTCTCCCGGGTCGACCGCGTCTCCCTCCTCGGTCTCGCTCATACGCCGAGTACGGGCCCCACGCCCAAGGCGGTTCCGGCGGGGTCTCGGTCGCCCCGCCCGGACCGGCCCCAAACCGTATGCCTGCGGGCACGGATCGACGTGACATGGCGCGCGAAGTCACCCACGAGGAGCGCGGTCCGGCGATACTCGACGAGTCCGACACCGGCGACGACGGCAAGATATACGTCTGTCAGTGCGGCCTCTCCGACTCGAAGCCGCTCTGTGACGGGTCGCACAACGCGACCGCCGACGAGGCGGACGGCGTCGTATATAAGTACGCGAACGACGACGCCGACGGCGAGCGGCGCGAGATCGACGAGATCGCGTCCGAAGACCGGTAAGCGAACCTGAGACGGTCGGGTGGTAGCGGGGAGGCGTTCGCTCAGGAGTCGACGGGAGGCCTCTCGTCGAGGAATGCGGCGACCTCGTTCGGACCGCCGGTACTGCCGGATTCGACGTAGGAGACCGCACAGGCGTTTCCACACGCCAGCGCGACGTCCCAATCCCACCCGCACGCCAGCGCGTGGCCGAGCCCGCCGGTGAATCGATCGCCGCCACCGGTGTGTCGGACCGGACGCTCGACGCTGTAGTTGCTGACCCGCAGACGATCGTCGGACGTGACGGCGGCGGCGGCCTCGTCTCTCGCGTGCATCACCGCGGCCGTGACGCCCGTCTCCGCTCGGATCGCGGCGAGTCGGGCGAGGTCGTGGTCGAACGGTCCGGACAGGGGCGCGGCCGTCGCCCGGACTTCCTGCCGATTGGCTGAGTACACCACGTCGAACGCGTCTTGGAGAGCGGCCATTGCGTCGAGCAACGCACCGATCTCGTCGGGCCCGCACCCGACGATATCGCCCGGGTCGAAAACGAAGGGGATCCGCGGGACGTCCGCGTCGCTCAGCCGGTGAAACGCGCTTTCGAGCCCCGCCACGGAGTCCCAGTTACTACAGCAGACGGCGTCACCCCCGAACACGTCCGGGAGATCAGCGACTCGGCGTACCTCCGCGAGGGTCCACTCCGCGACGTCGGCGGCCTCGACGAACATCACGTCCCGATCGCTGAAGCCGAACACGTACACGACCGCCGGAGCCCCCATCGACACGGTATCGAAGGGTAGCGACTCGAATACCGGCGCGTCGAGGTGGCCGTAACAGGTGACCGATCCGCCGAGCGCGTGGAGCTGTTTCGCCGCGTTGACCGCTTGGCCGCCGGGCTCGGTCGCCTCGACGGCGAACGAGAACGACGACCGATCTCCGAGGATCTCCCGGCCGAACGCGTCGCGGGTCTCCGGCGACTCGGCGTCGTCTTCGGCGACCGTACAGAAGTGGTCGACGCTTCCGTCGGGGAGCGTCGTCACAGTCGGAGACCCCGACTCAGTGAGACGCCGCCGCAGCCGATCGTAGGGCATGCGACACCTCCGTTCAGAGCACGCCCATCGCTCCGAGCCGCTCGGGGAGGTACGTGTCGGTGACGAAGTCGAGCCCGCGGCTCGCGAGCGACTGCTGTTCGGACTTCTTCCCGATGTCGAGCTGGAGCTCGATCTGCTCCTCCCAGTAGTCGGTCTGGAAGCGCGGGTCCTCCAGCTCCGACTCGAGGGCGTTCACGTCTGAATCCGAGAGCGGGTCGGCCGGGAGGTCGTACTCGACGATGTCCTCGGGCTGGATCCCGACGAACTGCGCCTCCGGGGTCGCGAGGTACTTCGAGAGGTGCGCGGACTTGATCGAGCCGTACGCCACGGAGCCGTAGATCCGGTAGGACCACGGGTCGCCGTCGGCGAAGACGGCGATGGGGACGTCGAGCTCGTCGTGGACGCGCTTCGTGATGCGGCGGGTCGCTCGCGCCGGCTGGCCCTTTAAATGGATGACGAGGCAGTCGTACTCCTCGTCGAACCCGTTCTCGACGAGCCGGTCGCGCATCCCGCCGGTCTCCACCGCGAGCGCGAAGTCGATGTCGTCGTCGAGGAACTCGATCATGTCCGGGTTGTTCGGGATCTGGTAGCCGCCCTCGCCGACGTCCTTCTGACAGTGGATCTCGCGCTCGCCGCGGCGGGTCTGCTCGCGGATCTCCAGCGGACCCATCAGGGTCGCCCCCGACTCCTCCGGGCGCATGTGGAAGTCCTCGCGGGTGACCCCCGTGACGATCTCCAGGTCCTCCACGAGGTCGTTGGACTCGTCTTGTGACTTGAACTGCGCCTCGTCGTTGTCCCACGACTCCGAGAGGTAGTACAGCTCCCGCAGCGTCGAGGAGCGCCCCTCGTCGAGCTGGTTCGCGAGGAACTCGATCGTGTACGCCGCCTTCAGCAGCTTGCGGGCGCCCCGCACCGAGTTGGCGCTGCGCGTCGACGTGCGGTCGCCGTACGTCCACACGCCGCTCTCCGTGTCGTACTCGATGTTGCTCTTCGTCCGCGTCGGGAGCTGCAGCTCCGGGATCGTCCCGTCCGCGAACTGGTCGTAGAAGTCGGCGGCCAGGTCGATCAGCTCGTCTCGTGCGTCAGTGTCTGTCGTCATTTACGCGTTCACCGTGAGTTTCTCCGTCTCGACGCCGCCGACGCTGACCTCGAACTCGGCGTCGCCGTCGACCGCGTACGTCAGTTCCCGCTCGTCGCCCGAGGGGACCTCGGGCTTCCACTGGACGAACCACTCGCCGTCCATGTCGACGACCGTCCCGTCCGAGGGGTCGGTCGGCTCGGTCGAGACGATATCGGTGATCTCCAACTGCTCGTTCACGTCCGAGTGGTTCTCGACGACCAGCGTCACGGTGCCGTCGGACACCTCGCGATCGACGCTGACGTTGTTCATGATCCGCGCCAGCGCGCCGTCGATGTCGGGGCGCGGGCGGCCCGTGACCTCGGAGACCTTGTCGGCCATCTCCGGGAGGATCTTCCCGAGCACGTCCTGCTTCTCGCGGCGCTGCTGCATCGAGCGGCGCTTGTTGAGGAACGACTTCAGCTCCCGAGCGGCCTCCCGCACGGCGAGCTCGATCTCGTCTTCGATCGCGGGGACGTTCGCGAGCGCGTCCTTCGACTCGCTCGTGAACGGGACGTTCGTGGAGGCGACGTGGATGCTGATCACGGCCGGCCCGTTCGGCATCCCCGAGCCGCCGGGCTGGTCGAGCCCGTAGTTGCGCCAGCCGATCGACTTGATCACGTCCGTCGTCGCGCAGGCGCCCCGCTGGTAGACGAGGGGGACGCGGTTCGCGAACCGGAGCAGCTCGACGGAGCCCTCCGCCGGAATATTCCCCCCGTAGGCGATGCCGGCCTCGACGATGAACGGGTCGCCGCCGTGGACCTCGGCGTCGCGCGTCGCCGCCGCGTAGAAGTCGGCGTCGTACTCCTTGCGGAGCCCGGCCTCGACGAGCTCGGCCGTGATGGGCGCGAGGCAGTCGGTCGGCGGCGCGAGGATGTCCGTGGTGCGCATCGCTTCGAGCAGGTCGGCCGCGGCGTCGCGGTCGGCGGCGACGTCGCGCACCTTCGGCGGGTCGTCCGGCACGGTGCGCGCACGGGACCAGAACGCTTCGACGACGTTCTCGCGGGCGGTCTCTCCGAACGTCGCGTCGTGCTGTTCGGCGACGAAGTTCGCCGCGTCGGCGACGAGCCGATCCAGGTCGTCGCGAGCGATCCGGAAGGCGTCGCCGTCGAGGTTCAGGAACCGGCGCGTCAGCGCGTCGGCCATCGCCTGGACCGCGGCGTCGTCCTTCCGAGTCGACGTCACCTCGTCGACGAGCGCGTACGCGTCGGCGACGAGGGGGGAGTGGGCCTCTCCCCCGTCGTCCTCGCCGTCGCCGGCCGCGTCTCCCGCGGCGGCCCCGACCGGCTCGCCGTCGGTGTCGACCCCGGTGATCGCCCGCCACGCCGCGTCGACCGCGTTCTCCCGGACGGTCCCGCCGAACGTCTTCCCGGTGTCGTCCTCGACGCCGTCGGCGACGTTCCCGACGATCGTCGCGAGCTCGGACCGGCTCAGCCGGTCGTTCCCCGAGACCGTCTCGGCGACGCCTTCCGCGAAGGCGGTCGTCGCCGCCTTCCCCTTGTTGGCCACCGCTTCGCTCACCGCGGCCGCGACGTCGCGGTCGTCGTGCGCGCGCGGCGGCGTCCACGAGAGCTCGCGCCCGTAGTAGACGTCCCGGAAGTTGTCGATGACGCTGTCCGCGGTCTTCTTGCCGACCCGCGTGAACTCCTCCTGGAGGAACCCGGACACCGAGTACGACTCGGTCGCCTCCAGCATCTTGATGAGCGCGCCGAGCTCGACCCCGTGGGGGTGCGGGCGGATCTCCTTCGTCTCAGCCGGTAGATCGTCGGTCGCGCGCTCGAACTTCATCGGCTCGTCGAGCCCCGGCTCGCGGAGTTCGATCCGGGCGTGGGGGTTGACGACCGCGGTGTGTTTCACGTAGTCGTGGAGCTGCTGACGGGCCCGCATGTTCGCCTCCATCTCCAGCTCGATGCGGGTGCCGTGGGGGCGGTCCCACGTCGCCTCCTCGTCCGCCTTGATCTCCGGCTCGTTCGTGTCGGTGTCGATGATGAGCTCGAAGTACTGCGCCCGCGACTGCCCCTTCGGGCGCGAGGTGATCTTCGCGGGCTGGCCGGACGTCAACTGCGAGTACAGTACGGCCGCTGAAATCCCGATTCCCTGTTGACCGCGATTTTGTTCACGTGTATGAAACCTTGAACCGTACAGGAGCTTCCCGAACACTTTCGGGAGCTCCGCTTTCGTGATGCCCGGCCCGTTGTCCTCGATGACGAGCCGGTAGTAGTCGCCCACCTCCTCGATCTCGATGTAGATGTCGGGGAGGACGCCGGCCTCCTCGGTCGCGTCCAGGGCGTTGTCGACCGCCTCCTTGACGGCGGTGACGAGCCCGCGGGCGCCCGAGTCGAACCCGAGCATGTGCTTGTTCTTCTCGAAGAACTCGGCGATGGAGATCTCGCGCTGGCCCTCGGCCAGCTCCTCCGCGACCCCCTCCTCGTCGCCGATCGTCGACTGGAAGGACGTCATTCGGTACCCCTCCCTTCCACCGAGGCACCTAAAAACGCACCGCCGGCGCGGTGAAAGTGGATCCCGGCGTCAGACGCCGTCTCATTCGGATATATTGGTCGCTCTCGCGTTGTGGACTTCGGGCGACTGCGAGAGCGCTTCCGTCGCGACCCTGTCATCAATAATTTAAAATAACATAAAATTATTGTATATAGTGGCACGGTAACATGTGCCTTGTCAACGACCGTGCCGGGAGGCAGCACACCCATGGCAAACGACGACGCGAGTGGAGAGCCGAGTCGAGCGCGAAACGCGGACCGACCGCGGGACGCGAACCGACGCGGGGTTCTCCGGGGAGTGGCCGCGGCCGGTGCCGCCATCGTCTGGGGGTCGTCGACCGTCGCAGGCAAACCGGGCAACGGAAACGGCGGAAGCGACTCCGGAGGAGGCAAATTCCCTCCGAAGCGACTGACAGAGTACGGGAGACGCATAAAACTCGGAAAGGGTATCGTCAGGACGTTCACGAAAGTGACGCCATCGGGAGAAACGGAGTACCACGGTGTTGAGTTCGACCGCGCGGCGCTGGAAGCGTTACCAAGTGCAGAAGAGCTCAAGAATGCCGCAGAGAGCTCAGGCCGCGGTCCATACGCGGATAAATATAACCCGACCGGGGAGGCGCTGGAGGTGCACTACAAGTACTCGCTTCAGTTCTTCGTCCCGTTCCCGGACACGGCAGACACACCATTCACGTTCTTGGGACTCAACTGGAATCCGGGCGGTCACTTCGGCGGCAAGGGCGCGTGGCTCAAGCCGCACTTCGACATCCACTTCCATATGCTCGACCCCGCGACGGTCGACGCCGTCGAGGGGCCGCGGCTCCCGCCGTATGACACCGGGAACGGGGAGTACACGTCCGGAAGCCCAGCACCGGATTTTGATGGAAAGGTGACCGACACGAATTTCGATTACGACCAGCTCCCCGAGGGGTACGCGCGGGCGCCCGATCCGGTCGCCGACCAGCGATACATCAGGGACATGGGCGAACACACGGCCCCTGCGGACGCGCCCGAACTACCCGACGGACCGGACGATGTCGGTGATCCGGGTGCCTTCGATAACACACTCATCCAGGGGTTCATCGGTGACGCCGACTCGTCGCGTCTGGCGTTCGTCGAGCCGATGATCACGCGAGAGTTCCTCCGGAATTTCAACGGCAACGAAGAGTACAGCGTCCCACAGCCGGATGCGTACCCGCACGACCAGCGGCACCCGACCAAATACAGAGTCCGCGACGTTCCGTCGAAGGACGTGATCGCCGTGGTGCTCGAGAAATTCGAGCAGGTTTGATCGCGGGGGCGCGTCTCGTTTCGCGCTGTATTTATCCGTTACCGGTTCGCCCGCCGACAGCTTTCTCCGCGTGAGACCCCTTCCGTCTCCCATGTCAGGCTGGACGACCGACGAGATGCCGCGACTGGACGGAAAAACTGTGGTCGTCACCGGGGCGAACAGCGGACTCGGCTACGAGGGGACCCGTGCGTTCGCCGAAAAGGGGGCGACGGTCGTGATGGCGTGCCGGAGCGTGCGGCGCGGCGATCGCGCCGCCGACGAGATCCGACGCGAGAGCGCCCTCGATCGCGAGGACCTCAACCTCGACGTCCGCGAGTGCGACCTCGCCTCCCTCGACTCGGTAGCGGCCTTCGCCGAGGGACTCGCCGCCGACTACGACGCGGTCGACGTCTGCTGTAACAACGCCGGGGTGATGGCGATCCCGCGGAGCGAGACCGAGGACGGCTTCGAGACCCAGTTCGGCGTCAACCACCTCGGCCACTTCGCGCTCACGGGGCGCCTGTTCCCGCTCTTGGACGCCGCCGAGGGGATCGGCGGGGCGGCCCGCGTCGTGACGCAGTCGTCTGGCGCCCACGAGCAGGGCGAGATGGACTTCTCGGACCTCAACTGGGAGCGCTCGTACGGGAAGTGGAAGGCGTACGGCCGGAGCAAGCTCGCGAACCTGCTGTTCGCCTACGAGCTCCAGCGGCGGATCGCCGACGCGAGGGGGAACGACGGGGGCGACGACCCCGAGATCCGAAGCGTCGCCTGCCACCCGGGCTACGCGGCGACGAACCTCCAGCACCGCACCGCGGAGGCGAGCGGTAACCCCCTGATGAAGGTCGGGATGAAGGCCGCGAACGCGGTGCTCGGACAGGACGCCGCGACGGGCGCCCTCCCCATGCTGTACGCCGCGACCGCCGACGTCGACGGCGGCGCCTACGTGGAGCCGGGCGGTCTCATGAACATGCGGGGGACGCCGACCGTCGGCCGGTCGAACGACGCCTCGTACGACCGCCCGGACGCCCGCCGGCTCTGGGAGTACTCCGAGGAGGCGACCGGCGTCGAGTTTCCTATTTAAAAGAAACCGCGGCGACTAATGCAGCGTGCCCTCCCGCACGCGGTCGTCGTGCGCGAACAGCGCGTAGCCGACGTCGACCGCGCGGTGACCCGTCTCCTCGGCGATCTCGCGGATCGGTTCGATCATCGTCACGTAGTCGGCGGCGTCGAACGACTCCTTCCGCCCGTCGAGATACCCCAACCGCTCCAGCGACGCCCAGACGCGGGTGTCGACGACGGCGTGGCGGTCGCCGTCGAGCGCGGCGACCACGCACGACGCCGTCGGCGCCTTGAACCCGGTGAGCCCCGTGATCAGGTGGATCGTCGAGAAGTCCCCGTCGACGGCGCGGGCGTTGCGGGTCACCTCCCGACAGCGCCGCTCCGGGTTCTTCCGGACGTGGTACGCGCTCCGCGTCGACGACTCGTAGGCGATGTCGTACAGCTGTTCGCGGGTCAGGTGCCCCTGCGCCCGGTACCTGTCGCCGAACTCGTCGAGCCGCTCGGGGAGGACTCCCTGCGTCTCGGCGTAGCGGTCGAGGTGCTCGGCGACGAACTCGTCGAGGTCGTCGACCTCCATGTCGGCGTCCTCTGGCTCGGAGGTCAAAACACCGGCGACGCCGCTCGCGGTGTAATATACGCGGAACGCGTTTCGAGAGCTGTCCGCCGTCGCCGGTCGCGGGTACGGCCGAGCGAGCTACAGCCGAGTGAGGTTCGTCGCGCGCGGACCCTTGTCCGCCTCCTCGATCTCGAACTCTACCTCCTGGCCTTCCTCGAGGTCCGGGCCGCCGACGTCTTCCATGTGGAAGAATACGTCTTCGTCAGCGTCGTCAGTCTCGATGAATCCGTAGCCGCCGGTGTCGTTGAAGAAGTCGACCTTACCTGTCGCCATCGCATTCAGACACACTCCCGACTGGATGATAAGTGTTGTGTGCGCTCCGATCCACCCGTATTCGACGCTCTCAGACCCGGACAGGCTCTATGTCCGTTTTTCCGGACCGGATCGCCGCGGCGGACCCCTTCGCGGCCGGAACGTCGGAATCGCCGCCGGTCGCGCGCGGCACCGTCCGCGCCCGCATCGGCCCGCGAGTCGGATCGCGAACCGTTTCCCGAAACGTTAGGTCGCGAGCGGCCGTACGTTCGAACGTAACTCGTGGCGAAAGACGACGCTCGGGTCGACATGACGGCGGGAGCCATCTCGCCGAAGCTGTTCGACCTCGCGTGGCCGCTGGTGCTCGGGAACCTCCTCCAGACGCTGTACAACCTCGCGGACATGTTCTGGGTCGGGCGGGTGAGCACCGAGGCCGTCGCCGCCGTCTCGCTCATGTTCCCGCTGTCGTGGATGTTCGTCTCGACCGCGGTGGGCCTCACGGCCGCGACGATCGCCCTGGTCTCCCAGCACGTCGGCGCCGGCAACGACCGGCGCGCCGACGAGGTCGTGGGACAGACGGTGCTGCTCGCGGTCGCGGTCTCCGTCGCCCTCGCCGCCCTCGGGTTCGCGGCCCGTCACCGGCTGCTCTACTGGATCGGCGCGCGGGACGCGGTGTTCGTCGAGTCGCTCGCCTACATCGAGGTGATCCTCCTCACGCTCCCGCTCACGTTCCTCTTCTTCGCGTTCCGCGCCTCCCTGCAGGGCGCGGGCGACACGACGACGGCGATGTGGCTGGTCGGGATCTCCGCGGGGATCAATATCGTCATCGATCCCGTCTTCATCCTCGGATGGGGGCCGGTCCCGCCACTCGGGACGCGCGGGGCCGCGATCGCGACGCTGATCGCGCGCCTCTTCGCGACCGCGACGGGCGTCTGGATTCTGCTGCGCGGCGACTGGGGGGTGAAGCTGTACGTCCGCGACCTCGCGCCGAACCCGGAGATCCTCCGGAAGCTGATCGGCGTGGGGTACCCGGCGACGCTCGACGGGTGGGCGCGGTCGTTCGCGGCCGTCTTCATGGCCGCGCTGGTCGCTCGGTTCGGCCCGGCCGCGACCGCGGCCTACGGGATCGGCGTCAGGCTCATGTCCGTCTCGTGGTCGGTCGCGGGCGCGGTCGGGCAGGCGACCGCGACGGGGGTCGGACAGAACCTCGGCGCGGAGACGCCCGACCGCGCCGTCGCCGTCACCCGCGTCGCCACGCTAGGGACCATGGCGCTACTCGGCGTCGCCGGCGGCGCGGTCTGGCTGTTTCCGGCGGTCGCGATGCGCGTCTTCATCGACGACCCGGCGACGGTCGCCGAGGGGGTCGTCTTCCTCCGCGTCATCGCGCTGTCGTGGGCGTTCTTCGGCGGGCTCATGGTGATACAGGGCGCGTTCCGCGGCGCGGGCCACACCAAGGCGGCGCTGGCGCTCTCGCTGCTCTCCCGGTGGGCCGTCCGGATTCCGCTCGCCGCCCTGCTCGCGTTCGGGGCGGTCGGGATCACGCTCGGCGGCGGGGCGGTCGGTCCCGTCGACGTCCCCGCGATCGAGATCAGCTACGTCGGGCTCGACTGGGGCGTCGTGGGGCTCTGGTGGGCGTACGCGATGGCCGCCGTGGTCTCCTTCGCGGTCGGCGTGGCGTGGTTCCTGCGCGGGACGTGGACGGAGGGAGTCGTCGACGAGTCGGACGGTGCGGCGGTCGCGCCGGGCGACGACCGCGGAGACCGGGAAGAAGGGGAGGGGGAGGGGGTCGAAGGCCCGGACGTCTCGGCCGAGACGGTCGACGACTGACGCCGGACCGCGACCCGGGACTACCGCTGTTCCTTCGCCATTTCCAGCGAGATAAAGAAGCCGAAGTACGCCGGGATTCCGGCGAGCATGAACATGTAAAACACCCACTGCGGGGCGTTCGTGAACGCGTAATCGAAGAGGAGCGACACGAGCGTCACCCAGACGACCGCGAACAGCAGGTCCTGCACCATGCCGGTCCGGTGCTCGGTGACGTGCGATCGGACGCGGTCGGCGAGGCTCTCCTCGTCGCTGTCGTCGATCGGCTTCGTCTCTGTCATGAGTGTGCGTGTCGGTCGGGGTACGTCGGTGTTCCGGAAGCGGTGCGAGTCGGTCGGTCGAACGCCCGTGGCCGCGACGGAACGCGGCCGCGCCCGCGGTCGCGGCTCAGTCCTCGTCGGCGTAGTCGACGACGAGAACGGGCACGTGCGTCGACCGAAGCGTCCGCTCGGTGACGCTCCCGAGGAGCGCGCGCCGGACGCCGGCGCGGCCGTGGCTCCCCATCACGATGAGGTCCACGTCGTGGTTCTCGGCGTAGTCGGCGATCACCGTGTGCGGGCGGCCGCCGGAGATCTGCTCGACGACCTCGATATCCCGCTCCGCGCCGCGGGCGGCGACGGCGCCGGTCGCCTCGTCGGCCTTCGATTTCAGCTCCTCCATCTCGTCGAACCGGCCCTGCTTGAGCCGGTCGACCTGCTCGGTCCCGAGGCCGAGGTTGACCGAGTCGATGTCGACCACGTACAGCGCGTGGACCTCGGCGTCGTACTGCTCCGCGAGGTCGAGCGCGTGTTCGACCGCTGACTCTGCGACGTCGCTGCCGTCGGTCGGGATCAGAATGTGTTCGTACATGGATCACTCCTCCGTGGCCGCGCGGCCCCCGTCGGCCGTCATCTCCTCGCCGCCGTCGGCGACGACGTCCTCTGCCGTCTGCTGTTGGCCCATCGGTTCGGGGCTGTGACACTGGCGGACCATCCGCTTGGTCTCCAGCGGGGGTTCCGGCGTCGCCATCGAGACGGCGATGGTGACGAGGAACACGAGCGGCGTGCCGACCAAGGCGGCGCCGATCGGCGGCACGTACTGGGCGTAGACCGGGATGAGCGCCTGTCCGGAGCCACCGGCGATGTCGGCGAGGAAGCCGACGTAGGCCGGCAGGACGCTGTTGACGATCGAGGTGAACCACAGCACCAGGCCGACGGTCATCCCCGCGAGCGCTCCCTGCCGGTTGGTGTTCTCCCACCACAACCCGAGGAAGAACATCGGGAACAGGACGGTGCCCGCGAGCGAGAACGCGTAGGCGACGAGTTCGCCGATGAGCGCCGGCGGGTTGAACGCGGTCACCGTGACGAGCGCGCCGATCCCGACGATGGTCGCCCGGCCGATGAGCACTTGCTGCCGCTGGGTCGCGTCGGGGTTGATGAGCTCGGCGTAGATGTCGTGAGCGACGGCGGAGGAGGCCGTAATGAACAGCCCCGCCGTCGTCGCGATCGCGGCCGCCATCGCGCCGGCGGCGACCAGCCCGACGAACCAGGTCGGTAACTGGGCGAACTGTGCGGCCAGCACGACGATGACGTCGCCCTCCGCGCCGGACATCGCCTGCTCGCCGCTGAACACCGCTTCGGACGAGATGCCGTTCACGGTCGCGAAGAGGTCGACGCCGAAGGCCGCCATCGCCGGCGCGGCCCAGTACAGGAGCAGGATGAAGAACAGCCCCCACACGGTGGACCAGCGGGCGGTCCGCTCGCTCTGGACCGTGTAGAACCGGACCAGAACGTGCGGGAGGCCGCACGTGCCGAAGATGAGCGAGAACGCCGTCGCGACCCACAGGTAGTAGCTGTTCCCGCCGATGAACGGCTCGCTGAACTGCCGGCCGAGCTCGCTGAACAGGGTGCCGTACTCGATCTGCGGGAGCACCGTCGAGTACCCCTGCGAGAAGCCGACGACGTAGACGCCCGCGAGGAACGCGACGATGAGGATCACGTACTGAACGGCCATGTTCTTCGTCGCGCCCAGCATGCCCGAGAGCGCGAGGTAGCCGACGGTGATGGTCATCATCACGATGATCATCGGGATGATGTCGAGTCCGAACACGTACTGACCGACCAGCCCCATCCCGCGGGCTTGGCCCACGGAGTAGACGTACGCGATGAGCAGCGTGGTGAACGCGGCCAGTGCGCGTGCCATCGGGGAGTTGAATCGGTCCGCGACGAAGTCCGGCGCGGTGTACTTCCCGAACCGGCGCATCTGGGCCGCGAGGAAGATGAGCAGGACGAAGTACCCGGTCGTCCAGCCGACGATGAACGCGAGCCCGTAGAAGCCGGCGAGCGCGACCAGCCCGGCGAGGCCGAGATACGAGGCGGCCGACATCCAGTTGGCGCCGATCGCCATCCCGTTTTCGATGTTACCGATACCCCGACCGGCGACCCACATGCCCTCGGTGTCTGCCACCTTGAACACGAAGCCGATGGCCAGGAAAGAGGCCATCATCAGGAAGACGATGATAGCCGGGAGGAGCTTAAAGGAGATGTCGAGCGCCTCGGCTTGGAGCGGGAGCGTCATTCCCGCTGCCCCCCGTCGCTGGCGGTGTCGGCCGACCCGGTGTCGGTGCTGTGGTCGATGCCGTACTTATCGTCCAACTTGTCCCGCTGGCGGGCGTAGACGGCCGCCAAGATCAGTGCGCCCGTCGGCGCGCCGAAGGCGACTAAGAAGTAGTGCCAGGGGAATCCGAGCACCGGCATGGTCGTCGTCATCGTGCCCGGTGCGAGCATCGTCATCGTGACCGGACCGAAGACGATGAGTGCCCAAACGATGAACCCGGTCCAGACGATTCTGAGGTGGTCCCGCATATACGCGGTGCTCGGTTTCAGCAGGTTCACCTCTTCGCTGAGGTAGTCGGTCTGTCGGTGCTGCTGTGCCGCGCCCGTGGCGACGCCGCCGTCGGTGGCCGCGTCGCCCGCTGCTCGTCCACCCTCGGTGGCCGCGTCGTTCGGTGCTCGTCCACCGTCGGTGGCCGCGTCGCCCGCTGCTCGTCCACCCTCGGTGGCCGCGTCGTCAGTATCGTGTGAACTATTATCTGTCATGTGTATCGGTGTGCCGTGGTGTGTCGGTATCGCGTGTCGTCGCGCGTCGATTATCTGAATCGATCGTGATGGTCGTCGGCGCGTCGGCGTGCTCCGGTACCGGTTGCGTGTCGAAAACGAGGCCGGTGAGCGGCTACTCGCCCTCTGCCTTCCGCTGGATCTCCTCGACGATCTCCGGGTTCCGGAGCGTGCTCGTGTTTCCGAGCTCCTCGCCGTCGGCGATGTTCTCCAACAGGCGCCGCATGATCTTGCCCGAGCGCGTCTTCGGCAGGTCGGGCGTGAACACGACCTGCTCCGGCCGGGCGATCGGGCCGATGGCGTCCTCGACGCCGGCGACGATCGCGTCGCGGAGCTCCTCGTTGCCCTCGTACCCGTCCTCGGTCGTCACGTACGCGTAGACGGCCTCCCCTTTGATCTCGTGGTTGCCACCGACGACGGCGGCCTCCGCGACCCCCTCGACGCCGACGATGGCGGACTCGATCTCCATCGTCCCCAGCCGGTGGCCGGAGACGTTCAACACGTCGTCCACGCGGCCGAGGACGGTGATGTACCCGTCCTCGTCGATCTTCGCCCCGTCCTCCGGGAAGTACACCCAGTCCTCGGGGTCGTCGCTGTCGGTGTCGGAGTACTCCGCCCAGTACTCGTCGATGTAGCGCTCGTCGTTGTTGTACAGCGTCCGGAGCATGCCGGGCCACGGCTTCTGTACCGTGAGGTAGCCGGCCTTCCCCGGCTCTACCTCGTCGCCGAGCGTGTCGAGGATCTGGACGTCCAGCCCCGGCAGCGGCGGGCCCGCCGCCCCGGGCTTCATGTCCTTGATCCCGGGTAAGGTCGTGATCATCATCCCGCCGGTCTCCGTCTGCCACCACGTGTCGACGATGGGGCACTCCTCGTCGCCGATGTGCTGGTAGTACCACTTCCACGCCCGCGGGTTGATCGGCTCGCCGACAGTCCCGAGCAGCCGCAGCGAGGAGAGGTCGTGGCGGTCCGGGTACTCCGAGCCCCACTTCATGAACGCGCGGATCGCCGTCGGCGCCGTGTACAGCTGGGTCGCGTCGTGCTCGTCGACGATCTCCCAGAGGCGGTCCTGTTCGGGGTGGTCCGGCGTCCCCTCGTACATCATCGTCGTCGTCCCGAGCGCGAGCGGCCCGTAGACGATGTAGGAGTGACCCGTGATCCAGCCGATGTCGGCCGAGCAGAAGTACGTGTCATCCGGCTTGATGTCGAGGACCGACTGCGAGGTCCACGACACCCACGAGAGGTAGCCGCCGGTCGTGTGTTTCACCCCCTTCGGCTGTCCCGTCGTCCCCGAGGTGTACATCAGGAACAGCATGTCCTCGGCGTCGCGGGTGACAGGCTCCACCTCTGCGCCCTCGTGCTCGGCCACGAGGTCGCCGTAATCGAGCTGGTCGTCGCCGAGGTCGTGACCGAAGTCGTCGCCGTTCGGCCCGAGCCGGTCGACGACGACGGTCGTGGTGTCGTGGTCGACGCCCGCGAGCCCCTCGTTCGCCTTGTCGAGGTGGTCGAGGGGGTCGCCGCGGCGGTAGTAGCCGTCGCAGGTGACGAGGTACTCCGACTCCGCGGAGTTCATCCGCGTCGCGAGCGCGTCGGCCGAGAACCCGGCGAACACGACGCTGTGGGGCGCGCCGATGCGGGCGCACGCCAGCATCGCGACCGGTAGCTCCGGGATCATCGGCATGTACATCGTCACGACGTCGTCCTCCTCGACGCCCTGATCGCGGAGGGCGGCCGCGAACTCGTTCACCTCGCGGTGGAGCTCCGCGTACGTGTACGTGCGGTCGTCCTCGTCGACCGGCTCGCCGACCCACTCGATCGCGGCCTCGTCGCCGCGCTCGTCGAGGTGTCGGTCGAGGCAGTTGGCGGACGCGTTCAGCTCGCCGCCGGTGAACCACTCGTAGAAGGGCGGGTCGCTGTCGTCCAGCACCTGGTCGTAGTCGGACTCCCAGTCGAGGAGGTCGGCTGCCGCCTGCCAGCACTGCGGCCAGTTCTCCTCGAACGTCTCGTAGATCTCGGGGTCGGAGACGTTCGCCTGCGCCGCGAACGACTCGGGCGGCTCGAACACCTCCTGCTCTTCAAGTCTCGCTTCCAGTTGACCGTCACCCTCTGTCATGGTACGGTCGTATCCAACCGATCTCGGCATATAAACGCTGACGCTAAATACGAAAAATCATGAGGAATACGCGGCGCGTTGCCCGGCTCCGTCCCGTCCGCGTCGCGCTCTCGAACCCCGTTACGAACGATTCGCGTGGGTCGCGTCAACGGCGCTCTCGGTACTCCTCGTCGAAGAGGCCGTCGAGCAGGGCGCGCTGGGCCTTCCGGAGGTGGTTGTGGAACGTCGGGGAGGAGACCTCCATCGCGTCGGCGACCTCCTCGGCGGTGCTCTCCCGCGGCCAGTCGAAGTAGCCGCCGTGGTACGCGGCCGACAGCGCGGCCCACTGGCGGTCGGTGAAGCGGTCCGCGACCCCCTCGCGGAACGACGACTCCGGCCGTGACGCCCGGACGACGGACTCCTTGCTCGCGAGGCGGGCGTCGTCGAAGGCCGCGCGGAGCCCGTCGGCCACCGGTCTGACGTCGGCGCCCCCGGGGAGGTCGGCGACGACGCGGACGCGACCGTCCTCCGCGGTCGCCTCGCGGACCGTCGCGCCGTGTTCGGTGAGCGTCCGGACCGCCGACCCTCCCTCGACGCGGACCGAGGCCGAACAGCCGTCCTCGCGCGTCTCGGTCACCCGGAGGTCAGAGACGCCGTCCGCGCCGTCGACGACGTCGGCGACGCCCTGGGGCCTCGCGCCAGCGACGGAGAGGTAGAGCCGCGAGGCCTCGTCGGTGACGCCGACGGTGGAGTCGAGTTCTATCGCACAGCCGAGGGCGGCGCTCGCGCGGGCGAGGAACGCTCCGTCGTCGGCGGTGTGGAACTCCACCTCGGTGACGGCGTCGGAGTGCAGGAGGTCGCGCCACCGGCCCGCCGTCACCGCCCGAGCGCGACCAGCTCCCGCCGCTCGACGTCCGACACGGGCGCGCCGTCGTCGGCGACGACGCAGAGCGCGCCGTGCGTCACGTCCCGGTAGCCGGCGGGGACGGCGATCCCGGGCCGGCCGCCGGCGGTGGGCTCCCCGTCCGTCAGGACCGGCTCGCCGTCCTCGACCGCGCCGAGCCACGGCCCCTCCCGCGTGACGCCGCGGTCGACGAGGACCTCTCGGTCGACCCCGGCTGCTCCCACGACCTCCGCCCGGCCGTCGTCGACCGATCCGCGGACCACCCACGCCTCGGCCCACCGACCGGACTCGACCAGTCGCTCCGGGACCGCGGCGAGCGGCGATTCCCTCGCCTCGCCGTCGGCGAGGGCCTCGAATCCGCCGAGCGCGCTCGGGGCCCGTCCGCCCGCGTCCGGATCCGGAGCGCCGGTACCGCCGGCTTCGGCGCCCCCGGCGGGGGCGAACGCCTCGGCGATCTCCCGCCCGTCGAGCGCGCCGAGGAACTCGTCGAGCGTGCCGAGGGTCTCCCAGCCGCCGGCCTCGCGCACGGCGTGCGGGTCGACGCCCCGATCGACGAGGAGCCGGCGCGCGAACGTCTCCCGGAGATCGCTCGGCGTGACGTCGGCCGGCACCGCGCCGTCGGTCCGCGCCGCCGCCCGCTCGGCCGTCTCGGACACGATCATCTGGACGCGCCGGGGCGACACGCCCACGAACGGCTCCGCGTCGTCGAGTCCCTCGCTCTCGGCGTACCGGCGGAGCTCGGACGCCAGCGAGGCGGGGACGACTGTCTCGCGGTCGATCGCCACCGTCGACTCGGCGCCGTTCGTCGGCTCCCCTTCGGCCTCGCCGTCGGTTCCCGAGCCGTCCGGGACGGCGAGGAGGGACGCGCCGGAGGCGACGCCCGAGTCCCGGAGATCCCGCGGCGCGACGCGGGTGATCTCGCCGGTTCGGAGCCCGGCCTCGCCGGCGAGGCGAACCACGACCGCGGCGCGGTACGTCTCCGCGGCGGTCAGGAGCGCGTCGTAGGCGTCGCCGTCGAGGCCGTCGACCATCTGTTTCGTAAGTAGACAGAAACCCGAAAGAAAAATCTTCCCCCTTTAGTCGCCTCGCGCGGTCTGCAAGGCGAACTTCAGCCGACGCGGTCGACCGACCGCTCTGATCGCACCTTATGGACGGTCAGAATTTCGGTCTTCAGACAGTACCCGAAATAGCCGTCGAGCGGTCAGCCCGAAGGCGGTGCGCCCCGGACGACGGGGATCCGCCCGAGCACCCGCGGTCCGCCCCTGCCGAGGCCGCCGAGACCGCCGCGACCGGGCGGCCGACTCAGACGCCGTCGGCGACGCCCCACGCGACGTGGTCCCACAGGCGCTCGTAGGCGTAGTAAGTCGCGGTCTTGAGGGCGTTGGTCACCAGCCCGATGTTCACGGCGTCGCCGACGTCGCCGACGACCGCCCACGCCACGGTCACGGTGATCATGACCATGAACGCGCGGTAACAGTGCGTCTTGGCGACCGCGCGCCTCCGGTCGTGAAGCGCGGACCGCGAGACCAGCGTTCCCATACCGACGCTTCGGCGGCCACGCTTATGGATCCTTGAGAAATTTCGAAAGCGGTGTTTGGGAACCGTATTCGGTTACTCACTTCGAACGGCGGACTCGATCTCTCCGACGACCTCGGGGTTCCGGAGGGCGCTGACGTCGCCGAACTCCTCGCCGCGCGCGATGTCTTCGAGCAGGCGGCGCATGATCTTGCCCGAGCGCGTCTTCGGGAGGTCCGGGGTGAACACGATCCGGTCCGCGCGGGCGAGGTCGCCGACCTCGCGGGCCAGCTCCTCGCCGATCGCCGTCCTGAGCGGCTCGCCGGGCTCGACGTCGCTCCGAGTGGTCACGTAAGCGACGACGTCGCCGTCGTCGTCGCCGACGACCGCGGCCTCGGTGACCCCTTCGACGCCGACGATCGCCGACTCCAGCTCGGCCGTGTTGAACCGCTGCGCCCGGACGTTGATCACGTCGTCGACGCGACCGAGAATGGTTACGTAGCCGTCCTCGTCGACCGTCGCGCCGTCGCCGGTCCGGTACCGCCACCCGTCCTCGGCCTCGACCCAGTACTCCCGGCGGTAGCGCTCGTCACCCTCGCGGAGCCCGCGGAGCATGCCGGGCCACGGCGACCCGATCGTGAGGTAGCCCGGCTCGCCCGGGTCCACCGGCTCGCCGTCCTCGTCGACGACGCGCGCGTCGATCCCGGGCAGGGGCGGCCCGACCCTCCCCGGTTTCATGGGCGTGATCCCGGGCAGCGTCGCGAGCGCGATGGCGCCCGTCTCCGTCTGCCACCACGTGTCCACGATCGGCGCCTCGTCGCCGCCGACGTGGTCGCGGTACCAGCGCCACGCCTTCGGCGTGATCGACTCGCCGACGGTCCCGAGCAGCCGGATCGACGAGAGGTCGTGGCGGTCGGGGTACTCCGCGCCCCACTTCATGAACGACCGGATCGCGGTCGGGGAGGTGTAGAAGACGCTGACCGCGTTGCGCTCGATGAGGTCCCACACGCGGTCCCGGTCCGGGTAGTCCGGCGAGCCCTCGTACAGCACGGTCGTCGTCCCGACGGAGAGCGGGCCGTACACGCCGTACGAGTGGCCCGTGATCCAGCCGATGTCGGCCGCGCACCAGTAGGTGTCCGACGGGCGGACGTCGAGGACGTTCCGGGTCGTCCAGGCGACGTGCGCGAGGTAGCCACCGGTCGCGTGTTCGACGCCCTTCGGCCGGCCGGTCGTCCCCGAGGTGTACATCACGAACAGGAGGTCGGTGGCGTCGCGCGCGACCGGCTCGACCGTCTCGCCGTCGTGCGCGTCGACGAGCGACTCGTACGCGTGTTCGTCGGCGCCGAGCGACACGTCCAGCGCGTCGCCCAGCCGGTCGACGACGACCGTCGCCGCGAGGTCGCCGTCGGCCCGGAGTCGCGCGTTGTCCGCCTTCGACTTCTGGTTGAACGCGTCCTCCCGGCGGTAGTAGCCGTCGCAGGTGATCAGGTACGACGAGTCGGCCGCGTCGAGGCGGGTCGCGAGCGCCTCCGCCGAGAGCCCCGCGAAGACGACGTTGTGCGGCGCGCCGATGCGGGCGCACGCCAGCATCGCGACCGGCAGCTCCGGGACCATCGGGAGGTACAGCGTCACCACGTCGTCCTCCTCGACGCCGAGCTCCCGCAGGCCGGCCGCGAGCGCGTTCACTTCGCGGTGTAAGTCGAGGTAGGTGTACGACCGCCGCTCGCCACGCTTGCCGAACCAGCGAATCGCGAGCTGGTTGCGCCGCTCGTCGAGGTGGCGGTCGACGCAGTTGACGGCGGCGTTGAGCCGCCCGTCCGGGAACCACTCGTAGAAGGGCGGGTCGCCGTCGTCGAGCACCCTCTCGTACGGTCGCTCCCAGTCGAGGAGGTCGGCGGCCCGCCGCCAGGCGTCGGGCCCCTCGGTCGCGAACGCGTCGTACACCCCCGCGTCGCTCGCCACGGCCCGCTCGCGGAACCCGGTCGGCGGCTCGATGGCGTCGTCGTCGGCGACGGGGCGGTCCCGCCGTCGGCCGTCGACTCCGGCGTCGTCCATGATACCCGTTCGCAAGTGGAGGAATGTATACTTTGTCCGCGGTCCCCGGTCGGCGGCGAGTCGGCTACGTCGACTCCGCGGGCGCGAGATCCGCCGCCTTCGACCGCGCGCGGGCCACGATCGAGGGTTTGGCCTCGAAGTCGACGGTCACCTGGTCGCTCGCGTACGACTCCTCGTCGACGTGGCCGTGGTCATGGATCCACGAGACGAGGCTCATCGCCTCGTCGGAGACCGGGAGGACGAGCCGCTCGCGCTCCCAGTCGGGGAGCTCGTCTTCGACGCGGTCGCGGAGCTCCGCGACGCCCGCGCCCGTCTTCGCCGAGACGGCGACGGGGTCGGGGGCGACACCGGAGAGCGCACCGCGCTTATCGGCCAACTCGCCGGGCGCGAGCCGGTCGACCTTGTTGAACACGGTCACGACGGGGGCCTCGTTGCGCTCGTAGAGGGTGTCGTGGCTCGTGACGAGCTTCTCGCGCATGTCCTCGACCGGCTCGCTCGCGTCGACGACGAGCAGCACGAGGTCGGCGCGGTAGACCGAGTCGAGCGTCGACTCGAACGACTCCACGAGCCAGTGGGGAAGGTCCGCGATGAACCCGACCGTGTCCGTGAGCAGCACGTCTCGCTTCTCCATCTCGGCCCTGCGGGTCGTCGTGCCGAGCGTGGTGAACAGCATGTCCTGCGACTCGGCGGTGGTGTCGAGGTCGGGGTGTCGGTCGGCGTTCTCGTCGACGTCGATCTCGGCCGCGAGCCGGCGCATCAGCGTCGACTTCCCGGCGTTCGTGTACCCCGCGAGCGCGACCAGGTCGAAGCCGGAGTCGCGGCGCTGCTCGCGGCGCGCCTCTTCCTTCTCCGCGATCGACTCCAGCTCGTCCTGTATCTCGGAGATCTGGCGTTTGATGTCGCGCTCGACGCTCTCGTCGTACTCGCCGAGCCCCATGAAGCCGGGGCGCTCGTCGCGCTTCGCGAGGCTCGCCTTCGCCTCGGCGCGCGGGAGCTCGTACCGGAGCTCCGCGAGCTCGACCTGGAGCTGCGCCTTCCGGGTGTTGGCGCGCTGACCGAATATCTCGAGGATGAGCGTGAACCGGTCGATCACCTCGACGCCCTCGGGGAGCTCCCCGCCGATATTGAACGTCTGGTACGGGCCGACGTCGTTGTCGACGATGACGGCGCCGGCGTCGGTCCGGCGGACCAAGTCGCGCAGCTGCGCGACCTTTCCCTCCCCGAACATGAACGCGGCGTCCTCGGTGCGGGTCTGGGTGAGTTCGCCGACGACCTCGTACCCCGCGGCCGCGGCGAGCTGGGTGATCTCGGCCAGGTCGGCGTCGCCGGAGTCGACGCGCTTGGCGACGACCGCCCGCCGCTCTCGGGGGACCGATTCGGCGTCGCCGTCGGCGCTCGCCCCCTCGACGCTCCCGGTCATAAGAGGAGGTCTCGGGCGGCGTACGCGGCGTGGTGTGCTGCCTGCACTGTTTCGCGTTCTCCTATGCTCTCGACGTATTTAAACTCGGGTCGGAAGCTCAGCCCGACTCGATCGGGGGGCTCCTCGTAGAACTCGCCGTGTTCGGCGACGATCGGGCCGTCCGGCGGCTCCGGCAGGTTCCCGACCGCGGTCGCGACGAGGCCGAGGGTCGCGTCGAGCGTCGGTCCCTCGCGCACGGCGGCGAAGCCCATCCCCTCGACCGACCGGATCCGCGTCGAGCCGACCCGGGCGTGGACCGCGGCCGCGACCATCAGGTACTCGCCCGCCTCCTCGTGGCGGCCGCTGATGTCGACGCCGACCACCTCAGGGGCGGGCACCGGCCACCTCGGTTCGCCCGGGCCGCGAGCTCCTACCGACGGGTGTCGGCTCCATAACCCGTCGTTGTTTGCCCGCCGAATTGAACGTTTCCGTGGTGTGCGCCGGAAATTCGAGTCCGCCGGCTCAGGCCGACAGCGTCGCGACCGCGTCGCCGATGCGGTCGATCGCGGCGTCGACGTCGTCCTCGTCGACGTCGAGGTGCGTGGTGAACCGCGTCGTGTGCTCGTCGAACTCCACGCAACCGACGCCGGCCGACTTGCAGGCCTCGACGAGGTCCGACGCGGGGATCCCGGCGTCCTCGGTGTGCGCGACGACGATGTTGGTGTCCGGCGCGGGCGCGTCGACCCCGTCCAGCGCGTCGAGCCCGGCGGCGAGCCGCTCGGCGTTGGCGTGGTCGTCCGCGAGCCGGTCGACGTTCTCCAGGGCGAGGAGGCCGGGCGCGGCGATCATGCCGGCCTGTCGCATCCCGCCGCCGAACAGCTTCCGGACGCGGCGGGCCGCCTCGACGAACGCCTCGTCGCCCGCGAGTATCGAGCCGACGGGCGCGCCGAGCCCCTTCGAGAGGCAGAAGGTGACGCTGTCGACGGGGTCGACGACGTCGCTCGCGTCGACGCTGAGCGCGACAGCCGCGTTGAACACGCGGGCGCCGTCGAGGTGGACCGGCACGTCGGCGTCGCGGGCGACGTCGGCGGCCGCGGCGATCCCCTCGACCGGCACCGCGACGCCCCCGCGGTAGTTGTGGGTGTTCTCCAGCGAGAGGAGGCCGGTCCCGGGCCGGTGGAGGTCCTCGCTCACGAGTCCCTCGCGAACCTCCTTCGGGGTCGGGACGCACCGGTCGCCGGCGTCGATCGTGCGAGTCTGCGCGCCCGAGAGCTTCGCCGCGCCGGCGAGCTCCCACCGGTAGATGTGCGACTCGCGCTCCAAGAGGAGCTCCTGCCCCGGCTCCGTGTGGACGTGGACGGCGATCTGGTTGGCCATCGTCCCGGAGGGGACGTACAGCGCGGCCTCGGTCCCGACCGCCTCGGCGGCGAGGCGCTCTAACTCGTTGACCGCGGGGTCGTCGCGGTACACGTCGTCGCCGACCTCGGCGGTCGCGGCCGCCTCGCGCATCTCGGCCGAGGGCGTCGTGACGGTGTCGGATCGCAGGTCGATGGTGTCCTCGTCGGTCTCCATTCGGTACCGTCGGTTCGGCGGCCGATCGGAAATAGGTCGCGCTCACCCGGCCGGGGCGTTCCGGATTCGGTCCCTTCTTAATCGGCGCGACCGATCCGTGACGTATGGCAACGGAAGCCGCGGCCGACGACGCGACCGACGCCCCCGATACGTACGAGGCCCTCCTGGACCGCGTTCGACGCTGGAACACGGTCGGGAGCGCCGCCGGCGTGCTCGGGTGGGACCAACAGGTGATGATGCCCGAGGGCGGCACCCCCGCCCGGTCGAAGCAGCTGTCGACGCTCTCGTCGATCCGCCACGACATGATCACGGACGAGGAGACCGGCGAGCTGCTCGCCGAGCTCGACGACGCCGACCTCTCCGACGAGCGGGCGGCGGTCGTCCGCGAGGTCCGCCGCGAGCACGAGCGCGCCGACGCGGTCCCGGTCGAACTCGTCGAGGAGATCTCCGAGACCGGCTCCGAGGCGCTGCAGGCGTGGGAGGAGGCGAAAGCTGAGGACGAGTTCGAGACGTTCGCGCCGTACCTGGAGAAGCACGTCGAGCTCAAACGGGAGTACGCCGAACACATCGACCCCGACCGCGACCCCTACGAGGTCCTCTTCGAGGACTACGAGCCGTGCCTCTCGATCGACCGCGCCGAGTCGATCCTCGAGGAGCTCCGCGAGACGCTCGTCCCCATGATCGACGCGATCCGCGACGCCGACGCGGACCTCGCCGTCGACACGTTCGAGGGCACGTTCCCCGAGGACGAGCAGGAGGAACTCGCCCGCGAGGCGCTCGAACTCCTCGGCTACGACTTCGATCGCGGCCGGCTCGACGTCTCCTCGCACCCGTTCACCTCCGGCAACCAGTTCGACTGCCGCGTGACCACCCGGTTCGACGAGTCGGACCCGCTCGGCGCGATCGGCTCGACGATCCACGAGTACGGCCACGCGCAGTACAACCTCGGGCTCCCGCGGGAGGAGTGGGCCACCCCGCTCGGCGAGTCGCGCGACCTCTCCGTCCACGAGTCGCAGTCGCGGCTCTGGGAGAACCACGTCGGGCGGAGCCGACCGTTCTGGGAGCTGTTCCTCCCGCGGTTCCAAGAGCAGTTCCCGCAGACCGAAGACGCGAGCGTCGAGGACGCCTACGAGGCGTTCAACCAGGTGCACGAGGACAACCTCATCCGCGTCGAGGCCGACGAGCTCACCTACCACCTCCACATCATCGTCCGGTTCGAGATCGAGCGCGACCTGATCCGCGGGGACCTCGCGGTCGAGGACGTCCCGGAGGTCTGGAACGACAAGTACGAGGAGTACCTCGGGATCCGCCCCGACACCGACAGCGAGGGCTGTCTCCAGGACATCCACTGGAGCCACGGCAACTTCGGCTACTTCCCGACGTACTCGCTGGGCTCGGTCATGGCCGCCCAGCTGTTCGAGGCCGCCGAAGCGGAGATCGACGGCCTCGACGCGAAGATCGCCGACGGCGACTTCGACGAGCTGCAGTCGTGGCTCGGCGAGAACGTCCATCGACACGGCTCGCGCTACGAGACGAACGAGCTGGTGAAACGCGCCACCGGCGAGGCGTTCTCCGCCGACGCGTTCACCGACTACGTCGAGGAGAAGTACGGCGAGCTGTACGACCTCTGAGGCACTGAGGTCTCCGCGTTCTCGGCGGTCTCCGCGGTTTCGTGGGTTATGCGGGCTTCACCCCAGCCGGAGCCCCGTCATCAGCACGATAATCGCGAGCATCGCGCCCGCCTCGAGGAGTCCGACGACGAGATTCCGCTTCTCGATCGCCTCGAGTCGTGAGGCGTCGGGCTCCGCCGACCGGCTCTCGTAGTACGCGCTCAGGTGGATCCGGTTCGGGACGAGCAGCCCGAAGACGAAGAGTCCCCAGCCCAGCGTCAGCGAGAGGGTCGGCCACCGTCCGGAGAACCCGTAGCCGAGTCCGAAGACGGACCCGAGCAGGATCGTCCCCGAGACGACGGTCGTCAGGGAGAACCCGAGCACGAAGAACACGACCTTCGGCGTCAGCGCGGTCGTCACGTCCGCCGCGGTCTCGCGATCGAGGCCGCCGAGGGTCGGCCCGATGACCGCCGGGAAGATCAGCGCGAACCCGAACCAGACCGCGCCGGCGGCGACGTGGGTATAAAACAGGAGTGTCGTGCTCGAGAGGAGGACGCCGGCGGCGACGAACGACAGCGGCACAATGACGCTCCCGGCCGCGAACGCCGGGTTGGCGGCTTGCGCGAGATGCGCGACGCGCTCCAGCCAGTTGGCCTCCTCCACGCGGTCATGCTCGTGAATGACTGCCATGGAAGCGGATGGAACATGCAGAACATATTGGTTTTCGTTGCGACATTTTTGACGATCACCGACACGCGGATCAGTTTAAAAGGCCTCGTTCGCCGTCCCGCTACCGCGACGCTCGACGTTTCGCTGCTCGGCCTCGCTACTTCTCGATGATGCTCTCCTCGACCGCCTCGCCGAAGTGGCGCGCGACGTCCTCGTAATAAACGAGCGCCTCGTCACCGGCTTCGAGATCGGTGACGGCCTTCTTGCCGTCGCTCGTCGCCACCTTCACGGTCTCGGCGTTCTGGATGAGCGTCTCCACGCGATCGACCCCGTCCTCGGTCTCCAGTTCGGCCTGCAGCCGGAACATCGGTCGCTTCTCGATCTTCACGCGCCCGACGATCGCCTCGCGCGTGTGACCCGCGGTGTCGAGGATCTGCACCTCGTCGCCGCTGGAGAGCTCCGCGAGGTAGTTCGTGCCGCCCTCGGCGTTGCGGACGTAGGCGTGGACGGCCCCGGCGTTCACGCGGAAGGGGCGCGACTCGACGTACGGCGACTCCGCGGTCTCGGCGTGGACGAAGAAGAGCCCGCGCGACATCGACCCGACGAGCATCCCCTCGTCGTCGTCCATCAGCGAGCCGGTGTCGATGCAGACGCGGTCGGCCATCCCGGTGCGCTCGACCGCGGTCACCTCGGCGTGTCGGAGGTCGAGCGTCTCGCGGTCGGCGGCGTCGCGGGCGTCGACCGCGCCCCGGATCTCGTCGGGGGAGTCGCTGTCGAGGAGGACGCCGTCCGCGCCGATCTCCAGCGTCTCGAAGGCGGTCCGGGCCTCGGCCGCGGTCGTCGCGCCGGCGACGAGGTGCGTCTCCTCGCCGACCCGCGCGATCAGGTTCTCCAGCGGGATGATCGACCAGTCCTCGCCGACGACGATCGTGTACTCGGCGTCCGCCGCCGCCTCCTCGGCGAACCGCTCGTACTCGGTCCCCAGCACGCGGACGTACACGCCCTGGGCGCGGTCGTCGCTCCGGCGGACCGTCGTGAGGTCCGCGGAACCGGAGAAGTCGTTCGGGAGGTCGATCGTCCCGTCGCCCTCGCCGCCCTTGCCGACGAAGTAGGCGTCGGCCTCGGCGTCGCTCTCGGCGTCGTCGATGACGTCCGCCTCCGAGCGGAACGCCGCGACCGAGACGTCGCCAAGCTCGCGGACGCGCCCCACGTCCGCCTCGTCGACGAGTACCCAGTCCGCGCCGGCCTCGATGGCGGTCGTGATCCGTCGCTTGCGCGCCTCCCAGTCGCCGACGCTCCCGTCGGCTTTCACCCAGACCGTGCGTGTCATTGTCGGAACCTCACGGCGGGCGGGCTTGAAAACTGCGGAAGGGTCGCGCGTTGCGGGCGACTGCGCGACGGGAGCGTCATTCGCGGTCGACGGCGCGGCGGGACCGTCCGCCGTTGGCGACGCAACGACCCGTAAACGACAAAGCACTTATAACTAAGCTTGTATCGTAGGACGTACACCCCCGAATGAAGACACCACGCCGGTGGCCCTCGAACGCGGGGTCCCGATACGCCGCTGCGCGCGAGGCCCTCCGGGAGCGCGCCGCGCCGCACCTCGGGATCGATCCGCGAGCGCTGGGCGCGTTCCGGATCGGGCTGGCCCTCCTACTCCTCGGTGACCTGCTCGTCTACCGCCTCCCGGTGGTGGGCGCGTTCTACACCGATGACGGCGTCCTGCCGCGCTCGACGCTCGCCGAGCTGTACCCGTTCTTGGAGACCGTCTCGATCCACGCGGCGTCCGGCTCGGCGCGGGTCCAAACGGGGCTCCTCGCGCTCGGCGCGTGCGCCGCCGTCTGCCTGCTCGTCGGCTACCGAACGCGAGCGTCGACGGGTCTCTCCCTCGTCCTGCTCGCGTCGCTTTACGCTCGCAACCCGTTCGTGATCAACGGCGGGAACACGATCCTGATAGTACTCCTCTTTTTGAGCCTCTTTCTCCCGCTCGACGCCCGGTGGTCGCTCGGTGCCGGCCGGTCGAGCGACCCCGGTTACCGCGACGACGCCGATGAAGGCTCGTCTGACGGGGGTGAGAGCGGCGTCGGTCAGCGGGTCTGTTCGCTCGGAACCGCCGTCACCCTCCTGACGATCGCCTCGATCTACGCGGCCAACGTGGTCTCCAAGTACCGGAGCGACGCGTGGATGTCGGGCGTCGCGGTCCCGCGGATCTTCCAGATAGAGGAGTTCGTCGTGCTGTTCGGCCCGTTCGTCTCGGACCACACCGCAGTCCTCGCGGCGATAAACTGGCTCTGGATCGCGCTCCTCTCTGCGTCCGTGCTGCTGGTCGCCGCCACCGGGTGGCTGCGAACCGGCGTCGCCCTCGCGTTCGTCTCCGCGCACCTCGGCATGGCCGCGACGATGCGGCTCGGCGTGTTCCCGTTCGTCATGGTCTCGGTCCTGCTCCTGTTTTTCCCGCCGAGGGTCTGGGACGCCGTCGAGTTGCTCGCGTCGAACCTCCCCGGGCCGTCTCGGCTCCCAGAGCGGGCGTACCGAAGCGACGGCGGAAGGGCGACCGAAACCGCGTCTCCGGTCACGTCGCGGGCGCGTCGCGGGATCCGCGTCGCGGCCGCCGTCCTGCTCGTGGGCGTCTTCGTCGCGCTCGTGGTCTGGCAGGCCGCGGGGGTCGGGCTCGTCGACATGCCGGCGTCGGAGTCGGCGGGCGAGCTCTCGGAGGTGAGCTGGTCGTTCTTCGCGCCCAACCCGCCCGACACCTCCAGCTGGTACGTCGTCCGAGCGACGCTCGAATCCGGGACGACGGTCGACGCGTCGGACGGCGGGCCGGTCGCGTTCGACCGTCCACCGGACGCGGCGGACACGTATCCGACGACCCTCTGGCATCAGTACGGCCACCGAATCCGGTACGCCGGGGAGACGCAGTACCGACCGCTGGCGGCGTACGCGTGCGAGCGGACGGACGGCTCGGTGGAGTCCGTGACCGTCTTCCACGTCGAGCAGACGGTCGACCCGAACGGGCCGGTGGGGGAGCCGGAGCCGCAGGAGCGGGTCAGCGTCACCTGCTGATCGCGGCGGCGCTCCGCGTCGCGTCGCTTCCCGAGACCGGATCGCCCCGATCGTATTAGTGGCGATGGCGCGTGGCGTGAGCCATGTCCGACTCACCACGCGTCGTCGGCGTCGCGGGGAGCCTCCGAGAGACGAGCTACACGCGACTGGCCGTCGGTCGCGCGCTCGACGGAGTCCGCCGTGCGGGCGGGACCCCGGAACCGATCGACCTCCGCGAGTACGACCTGCCGACGTACGACGCCGACCGCGGTTCGGCGGGAGACGCGGACGCGTTCACCGCGCGGTTCCGCGCGGCCGACGCCGTCCTCCTCGGGACACCGATGTACCACGGTTCGTACTCCTCGACGCTGAAAACGGCGCTCGACTACTGCGGCTTCGAGGAGTTCGAGGACAAGACCGTCGGCCTCCTCGCGGTCGCCGGCGGCGGCTTCCCGGTGACCGCGTTAGAACACCTCCGCTCCGTCTGTCGGGCGCTCAACGCGTGGGTGATCCCGCATCAGGTCGCCGTTCCTCGCGCCCACGCGCAGTTCGAGGACGGTGACCTGGTCGACGAGGCCCTCGACGACCGAGCGCTCACGCTCGGGCGTCGCGCGGTGCAGTACGCCGACATCGAGCCCGATCCGGACTCGTTCGAGGGAGAGCAGAACGTCGGGGCGAGGTGACCGCCGGCGCTGCGTGACCCCTTACGCCTCGACGAAGCCGCCCGCTCGGAGCGCCTCCTCGACGTCCGCGTCGTCGTGGACGATCGCCGAGACGGCGCGGGCGATCCCCTCGGGGTCCTCGTGCTGGAATATCGACCGTCCCATCGAGACGCCGGCGGCGTCGCCGTCCATCGCGCCGCGCACCATCTCGACGGTCTCGCGGTCGGTGCCCTTCGACCCGCCGGCGATGACGACCGGCAGCCGGGTCGACTCCGTGACGCGGGCGAAGGAGTCGCCGTCGCCGGAGTACCCCGTTTTCACCACGTCGGCGCCGAGCTCCTCGGCCAGCCGGACAGCGTGCCCGAGCGACTCCGGATCGGTCTCGTCGACGCCGGGGCCGCGCGCGTAGGCCATCGCGAGCACCGGCAGGCCGAGGCGGTCGGCGTCGGCGGTCAGCTCCGCCAGCTCTTCGATCTGGTCGGGCTCGTGGTCGGAGCCGACGTTGATGTGGAACGACACCGCGTCGGCGCCCGCGCGCACCGCGTCCTCGGCGGTGGCGGTGACGCGCTTGTCGCTCTCGTCGGGGCCGATCGTCGTCGACCCGTTGACGTGGACGATGTAGCCCGCGTCGTTCTTGTTCGGATGGACGCGGGGGGCGACGCCGCGCTGCGTGAGGACCGCGTCCGCCCCGCCGCGCGTGACGCCGTCGATCGTCGACTCGATGTCGACGAGGCCGTCGACGGCGCCCATCGTGATCCCGTGGTCCATCGGGACGATGAGGTACCGGTCATTTGTGGAGATGCGTTCGAGTCGTGCCGAGAGTCCTGCTGTCATGGTGGGTTCGGTCGTTGTGTGAGAGTGTGGCAATCGCAGGTAAGTGGGTTTCGTTCGGGGTCGTATTGGCTCGAACCCGCGGTCACCGCGACTCCGCCGCGCCGACGCGGGCGGCGTGGCCGCGCTCGGCGCCCTCCTTCAGCTCCCGCGAGAGCGCCTCCAACCGGTCTGCGACCTCGTCGGTGGGCAGATCCTCCTCGACGCCCTCGGCGACGATGTCGACGAGCGCCGAGCCGACGATGATCCCGTCGGCGCCGCCGGCGACGATGCGCTCCGCGTGCTCGCCCGCCGAGATGCCGAACCCGACGGCCTTCGGCACGTCGTACTCCGCGAGCCGGTCGAGGCTCTCCGTGGTCTGCTCGGAGACGTCGTCTCGCGCGCCGGTCGTCCCGAGCCGCGCCTGCACATAGACGTACCCCGACACGCGCCCCATGATCCGGTCGAGCCGGTCGCCGACCGTGGTCGGCGCGACGATGAAGACGAGGTCGAGGCCGAACTCGTCGCAGGCCTCCCGGAGCGGGTCGGCCTCCTCCGCCGGTAGGTCCGGAACGACGAGCCCCTGGATGCCGGCCGCGGCGGCGCGCTCGACGAAGCGGCGCGGGCCGCCGCTCGCGGTGTCACCGGTCGCCTCCGAGGCGCTCCGCGCCTCGCCCGACCCGTACTGATAGATCAGGTTGTAGTACGTCATACAGACCAGCGGCGCGTCGACGTCGAGCTCCTCGGCGAACGCGAAGAACCGGTCCGGCGTCATCCCGCCGTCGAGCGAGCGCACGAGGGCGCCCTGGATCGTCGGCCCCTCGGCGATCGGCTCCGAGAACGGGAGTCCGAGCTCGATGACGTCGGCGCCGCCGCGGTCGAGCGCGCGGACGTACTCCAGCGACGCCTCGTAGGAGGGGTCGCCGACGGCGAGGTAGGGGACGTATGCGGGGCCGTCGGCGAACGCCTCGGCTATCGCGGCCGAGTTTCCCGTCTCCGGCTTCGCCGTCGACTCCGCGGTCCGCTCCGCCATTCAGATCCCCCCCGTGAACATCGACATGTCCGGCGCCTCGTCGATGTCGCGCTTGTCCGTCTCCTCGATGGCCGCGTCGAGGTCCTTGTCGCCGCGCCCGGAGACGTTCACGACGACGCGCTCGCCGAGCTCCTCGTGGTGCTCCTCTAAGAAGCCGAAGGCGTGGGCCGTCTCCAGCGCGGGGATGATCCCCTCCGTGCGCGAGAGCCGGTGGAACCCCTCCAGCGCGACGTCGTCGTCGACGGCGACGGGATTCACGCGGCCCTCGTCGACGAGGTACGCGAGCTCCGGACCGACGCCGGCGTAGTCGAGCCCGGAGGATATCGAGTGGCTCTCCATGATCTGCCCGTCGGAGTCCTGCAGGAGCTTGGTGCGCGCGCCGTGGAGCACGCCCTCTTCGCCGGTGAAGAGCGAGGCGGAGTTCGGGGCGACGCCCGCCTCCTCGTCGACCTCCAGCGTCGAGCCGCCGGCCTCGACCGCGTGAAGTGCGACCTCCTCGTCGTCGACGAACGCCGCGAACGTCCCCATCGTGTTCGAGCCGCCGCCGGCGCAGGCGACCACGTCGGTCGGGAGCGCGCCCGTCTTCTCGATAGTCTGCGCGCGCGCCTCCTCCGAGATGACGGCCTGGAAGTCGCGGACCATCACCGGGAACGGGTGCGGGCCGACGATGGACCCGATGACGTAGTGGGTGTTCTCGACGGTGGTCGCCCAGTCGCGCATCGTCTCCGAGATGGCCTCCTTCAGAGTGCCCCGGCCCGCGGTCACCGGATTCACCTCGGAGCCGTTGAGCTTCATCCGGAAGACGTTCGGACGCTGGCGGTTGATGTCGCGCTCGCCCATGTATATCTCGCAGGGCATGTCGAGGTGGGCGGCCGCCATCGCGGTCGCGGTGCCGTGCTGGCCCGCGCCCGTCTCCGCGATGATCCGCTCTTTCCCCATGTACTTCGCCAGCAGGACCTGCCCGAGCGCGTTGTTCAGCTTGTGCGCGCCGCCGTGGAGCAGGTCCTCGCGCTTGAGGTAGACATCGGTGTCGTAGCGCTCGGAGAGCCGGTCGGCCCGCTGAAGCGGGATCGGGCGCCCCCCGAAGTCCGCGAGCCGCTCGCGGAGCTCGTCCATGAAGCCGTCCTCGTTCTCGAGGACGTACCGCTCGTAGGCGTCGGTCAGTTCCTCGATCGCCGGCATCAGCGCCTCGGGGACGTACTGGCCGCCGTAGCGGCCGAACTTCCCGTCCTCTCGGCCGCGCTCGCGGCCCGGGCGGCGCGAAAGCTCTCCAACCTCGCTCGTCGATGATTCGGTTTCGCTCATGTGGGTGTCTCCGTGGTGTCGGTGGTCTCGTCGATGACCGCCTCCGCGTCTTCGTCCGTCTCCGCGTCTTCGTCCGCCTCAGCCTCGCCGTCCGTCTCTGCCTCGCCGTCCGCCTCCGCCCGCGTCAGCGCCCGCGTGTTCGCCTCGACGTCGCCGTCCATGATCGCGCTCCCGACGAGCAGCGCGTCGGCGCCGGCCGCCCGCATCCGCCGGACGTCGGCGGGGGATCCGACACCGCTCTCGGCGATGAGCGTCACGTCGTCTGGGACGTGGGGCGCCACGGACTCGAAGGTTCCGAGATCGACGACCAGCTCCGCGAGGTCGCGGTTGTTCACGCCTATCGCGGTCGCGCCCGCGTCGAGCGCCCGCGCCAGCTCCTCGCGGTCGTGGACCTCGACGAGGACCTGAAAGCCGCGATCGCGGGCGGCGGCCAACAGGTCCGGGAGGTCGTCGCCGACGAACCGCGCGATCAGCAGGACGACGTCGCTCTCGACGGCGTCTAGCTGGGGCTCGGCGACGACGAAGTCCTTCCGGAGGACCGGCACGTCGACGGCCTCGCGCACGCGGTCGAGCACCTCGACGCTCCCGCCGAAGTGCTCCGGCTCCGTGAGCACCGACAGCGCGGCGGCGCCGCCCGCGACCATCCCCTCGGCGAGCGCGACGGGGTCGTCCTCGCGGGTCCCGTCCGTGGTGGGGCTCGTCGGCTTGACCTCCGCGACGACCGGCACGCGACCGTCCTCTTCGGCCCGGTCGAACGCGGCGCGCAGGTCGCGCGGGTCGACGGCGACGCGGTCGGTACGCCCCTCTGCCGCCCGTTCGCGCGCCGCCGACAGGATCGACCTGACCGCGGGGGCCAGCTCGGTTGGATCCTCCATTAGTGTACACTAATGCACGTATCTGTTCATAAGGCTTGCGGGCGTGACCCGCCCGGAACGGACGAGCGGCCGAGTCGGCGACGCGACGCTCCGTCCGTCCCATCATTTTAACCGTCGGGGCCGTCGTATGACGGGTATGAATTCGACGGGAGCGTCGGGCGTCTTCGCCCGCGAGTTCGATGGCCTCGGTCGCGCGGTGGAGGTCGGATTCGCCGGCGGACGGGTGATCTCGGTGTCGTTCCCGGCGGAGATACCGGCGGACGCGAGGCCGGATCACGAACTCCTCGACCGGATCGGCGCGTACGTCCGCGGGGAGCGAGACGAGTTCGCCGAGGTCGCCGTCGGACTCACGGTGCCGACGGACCGCCGCGACGTCCTCGAAGCGCTCCGGACGGTCCCCTACGGCGAGGAGGTGTCCGTGAGTCGGCTCACACGCTTGGCGGCGCTCGACGCGGACGACCCCGACGACCTCAGACTCGTGCGAACGGCGCTGGACGAGAACCCGATCCCCATCCTCCTTCCCGACCACCGGGTACAGGGCGGCCCTTACAAGACGCCGGGAGAGGTACGCGACGCGCTGCGTCGCGTCGAAGGGCTGTAGCGGGGAGGGCCCGAGGCCGGGAGTTCAGCGACCTACTCGGACGGCCGCCCGCGACCGTGCTCTTCGATGTTCTCCCAGACGACCGTCATCAGCTCGCCGGTCTTCTCGACGAGGTCGTCGACCGCGCCGCCGCAGTCCGCGGGCGCGCAGCCGAGGTCGCGGATCGCCTTCGTCGCCGACGTGTGGTGGACGTGGACCAAGTCGTCGCCCTCGCGCTCGTACACGATGGTGGTGCACGGGAGCATCCCGGCGAGCGTGGGGTCGATCTCGATCGCGTCGAACGCGATCTCGGGGTGACAGACGACGATGAGCGCCGTCCGCTCGACGTCGTCGTGGCCGAGCATCCCCTCGATCATCTGATCGAGCCGCGTCACCTGCACCGTCTCGAAGTCGGCGAGCTCGTGTTCGATCTGCACGAACGGGACCGCGTCGTCGAAGGGCATGTCGAGGGTCGTGTGGAGCGCCTCGTCGGCGGTCGGCGCCGGGGACCCGCTTCGGGCGTCGCTCATGGGTGTGACTCCGACCGCGGCGGGAAAAACCCTCCCCCGGCCCGTCAACGACTGCCGCTACCTGTGACGGAGCGCGCCCTTTGCCGGTCGGGACGGACTTATCGGTCGGAGTCGCCTTCGCTCGCCCATGATCGAACTCTCACGGGCCGTGTACGACGACATCGTGTACCACGCGTACGGCGGCGGCGAGGCGGAGATCTGCGGCGTGCTCGCCGGCACCCACGGCACCGACGGCGAGCCGAGCGTCGTCACCGAGGCGTATCGGGCGGAGAACGTCGCCGACACGCCCCAGATCCGCTATCTCATCGACCCCGAGGAGCAGTTCGAGCTCATCGAAGCGATCGAGGACGACGGGCTCGACGTGGTGGGGTTCTACCACTCGCACCCGACCGGCCCGACGCACCCGAGCGAGACGGACGCCGCGCGGGCGACCTGGCCCGGTCACTCGTACGTGATCTGCGCGCTGGACGGCTACCCGTTCGTCGGCTCGTGGCGCTGGCGGGGCGACGAGGAGGGGTTCGAACAGGAGACCGTCTCGGTGCGGAGCGAGCGATAGGACGGGTTCGGATACGACGTCCGCTTGTGAATCTCGGAGTCGGCGGTGACGGGCTTCGCAGCCTCGACCGCTCGTCTATACGTGGTTGATTCTAGATCGGCGGTGAAAACCGCTAAATCCACAGCCGATCGGCTGTACGCGGTCGACGCTAGGTCACCGATGAAGACCGCCTTCGCCCTCGCGGCAGCGCGGCGCTTCGCGCCGCTGGCAGCCGGCGGCGACGCCGCCGGCGGCTGCCCGTTTGAGTCCCACCCGACCGCACCGCCTGGCAGCCTCACGCCTCCCCAGCCTCGTCGCTCCCTTCGGTCGCGACTCCAGCGAGAATCGGAGATTCTCTGGCAGCCGGCGCGGAGCGCCGGCGACAGCGAGGCGCTCCGCGCCTCTGGCAGTCGGGCGAAGCCCGACGACCTCGCGCGTGCTCCTCGGCCGCGAGACGGCCTCGGAGGCACGCGCCACCGCATCGTTTATGAGTTAACTCGCGTCGCTGACGCTCGTTTTTGAGTGCACATCGCAATCAGCGCTCGCGTCGAGAGGGAATTCTCTCCGAGCCTCGGCACGACCGATCAGTCGCTCGCTTCGATCTCGGGCTCCGCCTCGTCGTCGCCGCCGACGTCGATGGCGCAGGAGGCGTCGTACTCGACGTCCTGTACCGACTCGATGGCCGGGTCGTCGCCGCACACCGGGCAGTCGTCCTGCTTGGGAATCTCGACCTTGTCGAACTCCATGTCGAGCGCGTCGAAGAACAGCATCGAGCCGTCCAGCGACTCGCCCTCGCCGATGATGTGTTTCACCGTCTCCGTCGCCTGCAGACAGCCGACGGTGCCGGGGAGCACGCCGAGGACGCCGGCGGTCGCGCAGTTCGGGACCATCCCGGCCGGCGGCGCCTCGGGGAACAGACAGCGGTAACACGGCGAGTCGTCGTCGCCCGCGAACGTCGTCACCTGCCCCTCGAACTTGAAGATGGAGCCGTGCGAGAAGGGGATCCCGGCGAGCGTGCAGGCGTCGTTGACGAGGTACCGCGTCGCGAAGTTGTCCGTGCCGTCGACGACGAAGTCGTAGCCCTCGATCAGCTCCTCGACGTTGTCCGGGGTCACCCGCAGCCCGTGCTTCCGGACGTCGATGTCGGGATTGAGCCCCTCGACGAAGTCGGCGGCGGAGTCGACCTTCTTCCGTCCCACGTCGTCGTTCCCGTGGATCACCTGGCGCTGGAGGTTCGACAGCTCGACCTCGTCGTCGTCGGCGACGCCGAGCGTCCCCACCCCGGCGGCGGCGAGGTACTGGATGATCGGCGCCCCGAGCCCACCGGCGCCGAGCACGAGCACTTCGGCGTCGAGCAGGGCCTTCTGCCCCTCGGGACCGACGTCGTCCATGATGATGTGCCTGGAGTACCGGTCGAGCTGCGTCGGATCGAGGTCGAGGTCGCTCATTTGCCGCCGCTTGTCGCTGCAAACCAATAAGACGGCCGCCCACCGGCGCGTGCTGCCGACATCTCGGAGATGCGCCCGGTTCGCACGACCGGTTGCGCATCGGGGGACGGCCCGCAACGCATCGAGAGGACGGCCCGCAACGCATCGAGAGGACGACCGGCGGCGCACGGGGAGCCGGCCGGTACCGCGCCCGACGACGGCCTCGCTCGACTCGTCGCGGACGCGGGACCGACGGCAGAACGTCCGTCGCGGGCGCGTCGCTCCGGGCTCGGCGGTCGTGTTAGACCGGGGCCACCGTTGCCGTCGGCGGGGTCCTTTTTTGACTGGGACGAGAACCGCTAATATGGCCACGATTAAGCTGCCGGCCGTCCTCGTCGGCGGGTCCGCGACCTCTGAGGTCGAGGTCGAGGGGGAGACCGTCAACGAACTGTTCGACAACCACGCCGACGAGCACGGCCCGGAGCTCAGAGACAGCGTGCTCGAAGACGGCGAAATAAAGGAGTTCATCAACGTCTACGTCGAGGGGACGCCCGTCGACGGCGTCGACGCCGAGGTCCCGGCAGACGCGCAGGTCCGCGTCATCCCGGCGGCGTCCGGCGGTCGGTAACCGGTCCGTCTCTCGGTTCGCGGCGGGATTCGCTTATAAGTAGTCCTCCCAGAGCGGGATGTCCGCGTACTTGTCGCCGCGGTCGCACAGCATGAAAACGACGACGTCGTCGTCGTCGAGCTCGCCCGCCGCGTCCAGGTTCGCCACGACGGCCGCGCCGCCGCCCGCCGACGTGCCCACGACGAACTGATCGTCGACGCGGAGGTGTTCGCGGACCGTCGCCTCGTCGTGCTGGCCGAGGTCGGCGATCGGCACCGGATCGTCGAGGTAGCGCTCGCGGAGCGCCCGCGCCTGGTCGTACGCGTCCGAGGTGGCGACGTACTCCGTCCGGTCGAGCACCGACTCGTCGTACGTCTCGGGGTGGTAGTGGTCGCCCGTCTTGAGGTATTTCAGGCCGTCGATGGCGTGGAGCTGCTCGTCGGGCTCGAAGCCGACGATCTCCGTCGCCCCGTCGCTCAGGTCCGTCAGGCCCCGGCCGGTCCCCGTGATCGTCCCGCCCGTCCCGACCCCCGCGACGAAGTGAGTCACGTCGCCGTCGGTCGCCTCGTATATCTCCCGGGCGGTCGTCCGCTCGTGGGTGCCCGGGTTGTCGGGGTTCTCGTACTGGTTCGGGCGGAAGTACGCCTCTGGGTCCGCGGCGATTATCTCCTCGCAGCGCTCGATGACGGCGTCGTAGCCGAGGTTGGCGTCGACGAAGTGGATCTCCGCGCCCGCGTCCCGAACGGCGTCCACCTTCCCGCCGGCGGCGTTGTCGGGCATGACGATCTCGACGTCGTAGCCGCGGGCGGCCGCGAGCCGCGCCACCTCGCTGCCGGTGTTGCCCGAGGTAGGCTCGATGACGGTGACGCCGGACTCGAGGTCGCCGCGCTCCTCGGCGCCGTCCAGCATCCCCTTCGCGATCCGGGACTTGATCGACCCGCCGCCGTGGGGGGCGTCGTAGAGGTTGAACCACTCCGCCTTCGCGTACACGTCCGCGTCGGCCCCGAGGTCGAGGTCGAGCTCCACGAGGGGCGTCTCGAAGATCGTCGACTCGTCGACGACGTACTGGCTCATGGGCCTCGTAGATCGCTCCCGGGTAAGAGTCCGACGGAAACGGCTGTCTCGGCGCCTATCGCGGTCGTGCGTCGCGATCGCCCGTCAGAGATACGGGAGAAGCCTGCCGGTCACGAAAGGCGTTACACGGCGAATCGTCTACCGAGCCGTATGAGCCAACCATCGTGGGACGACGTCGTCGAGATGCCCGACGAGCTCGACGACGAGACCGCCGAGGCGCTCTTCGATGACGCGACCGAAGTACAGGACATGACCGGCGAGGTCTGCCCGTACCCGCAGGTCGAGGCCAAGAAGGCCGTCGCGGGGCTCTCCCCCGGCGACGTGCTCGTCCAAGAGACTGACCACGTCCCGAGCACGGAGAACGTCCCGAAGGCCGTCGGCGACGACGCGACCGCGAAGGTCTGGAAGTCGGGCGACGGCCGCTACCGCATCTTCATGCGGAAGGAGTGATCATGGTCGAAGAACTCACCCCCGAGGAAGTCAACGAGCGCGTCCAGAATGGCGACATCCGCGTCATCGACACGCGACCGCAGGAGCAGTACGAGCGGGGTCACATCCCGGGCGCTATCAACGTCCCGCTCGGCGACCTCCCGTCGATGGTCCCGGACATCGACTGGGACGACAGGGACGTCGTCTGCGCGTGTCCGGTCGGCCAGTCATCGAAGCAGGCCGCGATGCTGATCAGCAGCTACGAGGGCGTCGAGGAAGACATCGTCGTCGCCAGCATGTCCGGCGGCTACGAGGAGTGGGACTTCGAGCTGGAGACCGACGCGTCCGCCGACGCGTAGTTCGCCCCGATCTGTCCGCTGACACGGAGGTCGCCCCGACCCGCCCCCCGGTTTCCGTCGGCAGCGCTCGGAGAGGGCGGCGGCGGCGGCCCGCACAGCGGTCTCTGAAACTATATGTGCGTCCGACTGTCACGTTGGCGTATCTCTTTGTACCGCAGGCCAGTTAGTGGCCCGCATGGACGCCGAGAAGGCCCGCCGAGAGCTCTACGAGGTGATGAACGAGTCGGGCGAGTTCGACGAGAAGGCCGAACGAGCCCTCGCGCTCGGGAAACGGTACCTCGACGTCGAAAACGCCCACCTGACGGAGATCCACCCCGACAGCGACTACTGGGAGACGGTCGCCAGTACGGACCCGCCTGAGGGGGCGTTCCCGGCCGGACTGGTTCTCGACCTCGGGACCACCTACTGCCGGCGCGTCGTCGCTGATCGGGAGACGGTCGCGCTCCACGACGCCCCCGAACAGGGGTGGGCCGACGACCCGGCGTTCGACGCGCACGAACTCCGCTGTTACCACGGGAGCCCCCTCGTCGTCGACGACGAGCTCTACGGGACCGTCTGCTTCGTCTCCGAGGGCGCCCGATCGCGGCCCTTCAGCGACGAGGAAACGCTGTTCGCGGAGCTGATCGCCCGGGTGCTCGAACACGAGCTGCAGCGTCGGCGCACCGCGGTCGAGATCGAGCGGCTGGACCGGTTCGCCAGCGTGCTCGCCCACGACCTGCGCAATCCGCTCGGGGTGGCGCAGGGGTACGTCGACTTCGCTCGGGAGTCGACCGGCGATCGGGACCTCGACACGGCGGCGACCGCGCTCGACCGCATGGAGGAGCTCATCGAGGACGTGCTGACGATGGTCCGACAGGGCCGGTCCGTCGAGTCGGCCGACGAGATCCGACTGGGGTCGGTGGCCGAGCGATGCTGGCGATCGGTCGTGACCGAGGAGTCCGCGCTCCGCGTCGAGTCGGACCTGGCGATCCGGGCGGCCCCCGACCGGCTGCGGCGGCTGTTCGAGAACCTCTTTCGCAACGCGATCGAGCACGGGGGCGACGACGTCACGGTCCGGATCGGCGCGCTGCCCGACGACGCGGGGTTCTTCGTCGAGGACGACGGACCGGGCATCCCGGAGATCGAGCGTGACTCCGTCTTCGAGCGGGGGTACTCGTCGGAGTCGGAGGGGAGCGGGCTGGGGCTGGCGATCGTCGCGAGCGTCGTCTCCGCGCACGGCTGGGAGATCGCGGTCACGGACGCCCCGAACGGCGGCACTCGGTTCGAGGTCAGCGACGTCGCCGTGCTCGATCCGGTGACGGACTGACCGGACCGACGGCGGATCGGCGCCGTCGGTCAGATCGCGCAGCCGACCTCGCGGTACATGTAGTGAGTCATGACGTAGACGCCGAGGACGATCCCCCCGCCGGCGAGGAACGAGTGCACGGAGAGCAGCGCGATCCCCGAGAAGAGGTTCGCGATGTTGCAGCCGGCGGCGAGCCGCGAGCCGACGCCCATCAGGAGGCCGCCCGCGGCGTAGTTCGGCACGCGGTTCAGCTTCGGTTTCCGGATCCGGAAGTCGCCGGAGGCGTACGCGGCGAGGAAGGAGCCGACGACGAGCGACGCGATCATCACCATGTCGATGCTCAGGGAGATGTCGCCGTCGCGGAAGAGGATCGAGCCCCAGTACTCGACGCTCGCGACGTCGTAGCCGGTCTGCGCGAGGAGGTAGCCGGCCCAGCGCGCCTCGCTGCCGGTGATCGCCCAGTGGCCGTGCACGTAGAACCAGAGGCTCGCGACGACCGCCATCGCGACGCCCGCGGTCCGCGCGTCCCACGAGTCGCGGAGCCGGACTCTCACCGGTCGGTCGTCGCCGCGGAGGCCGCGGACGTACTCGACGGTGCCGTCGGCGATGCCACGCAGGCCGACCGAGACGGCCGAGAGCGTCCGAGAGGCGCCGAGAACGGCCTGCGCGCGTGTGTCGGCCCCCACGCCGGTCCCGCCTGAGGGGTCGTCCGGGAGCCGGCTCCGCCCCTTCACGAACGCGTACGCGACGGTGCCGGCCGCGACCGCCAGCGTCCCCGTGATCGCCGGCGAGAACGGCAGCGAGAGGTACAGCGTCCGCCCTTCGAACGGGTTCAGCGTCTGGAAGTAGTACGTCTCCGCCACGGGGAACGCGAACGCGAAGAGGACGTACCCCACGAACATGAAGAGGAGGACGAGCCAGAACTGGAGGTACCCCTGTCCGGCCCGATAGAGGGTGCCGGACGCGCAGCCGCCGGCGAGCGTCATCCCGAGGCCGAAGACGAAGCCGCCGAACAGCGACCCCAGCCCCCACGCGGGCGTCCAGAAGCCGCGGAAGTAACCGAACGTGGCCTGCAGGCTCCAGAACACGGTCATCACCGCGAGCCCGGCGAGCAGTCCCTTCAGCACGCGCGTGTCTTTGAACGCGACGAAGTCCCGGAACGCGCTGACGAAGCAGAACCGCGCCTTCTGTAACAGCACGCCGAACGAGAGGCCGACCGCGATCGATATCCCGACGTACGCGACGGGAGACAGTATCATTACGCGGGTCGAGTGCTCCCCGGCGTAAAACGTCGCTGAAGACGGTAACGGTGCGCGATGATCAGAGGAACAAACAACACTTGCCGCTATTTGACACACGGGGCAACGAAGCGCGCCTCCGGGAGCCCTTTAGGCGCGAGCCGCGTCGTGCGGATATGAGCGACGACTGCGGATGCGGATCGAACGACTCGGCGCCGCGCGACTCCGGCGAAGCCGCGCCGGACGCGTCCGCCGACGCGGGGCCCCGTTCCGCGAAGGGGAGCGGGCTGGCGAACGACGACCGGCGCAACCCCTTCGCCGACGGGATCGACCGGCGACGACTCCTGCAGGCGTCGGGCGCCGTCGGCGCGACGACGGCGCTGGCCGGCTGTTCCGGCGGCGGTGGCGGCGGTGACGGCGACGAGCCCGCGCCGACGATGTTCGTGTTCAACAACGGCGACCGAACGCTGAGCGTCATCGACACGGAGAGCGACGAGCTGCTCAACACCGCGTTCCTCGGCACGACCGCCTCCTTCCCGGCCAACCAGTACGCCACGGGCGTCGAGGACGAGCACGACGTGCTCTGGCTGAACGTCTCCGGGGGCGTCCGCGCGTTCGACCAGCGCACCCTCGAGGAGCTCGCCTTCGTCGAGACCGGATACGGCCCGAACTATCCGAACGTGACGCCCGACGGCGAGCACCTCCTCATCGCCTCGGGCGGGACGACCGGAATGGCGCCCGAGGGCGACGAGGCCCACGCTATCTTCCGCGTCGACGCGGACCGCGACAGCGACGCGTTCGGCGAGGTGACCGCCGAGATCGAGACCGGCTACGTCGGCCCCTGCGACATGACGCTCGGCCCGGACGGCGACTACGCCTTCGTCGTCGACGTCGCCGACGAAGCGGTCCGCGTGCTGAGTGTCGACCCGTTCGAGACGGTGACGCGGGTCGACGCCGGCGAGCCGGTCACCGAGGGCAACGTCCTCCCCTTCATGTGCACCGCCTCGTTCGACGGGGAGCTCCTGCTCGTCGAGAACGGGGAAGGGACGCTCGGCGGCGACCCCGAGGTGCCCCGCGAGGGCTCCGAGAGCGTCTGGGACATCTCCGACCCGGAGAACCCGGAGGAGATCGCGAAGGTCACCCGCGACGACGGGCTCCCGGGCGCGCCGATCACGAGCGAGGTCGCCCCGGACAACTCGGCGGCGTACCTCTTCATCCCCGGCGAGGGGGTCGGCGTCGTCGACCTGGAGGCGAACGAGTACGCGACGACGCTCGACGTCGGCGGCAGCAGCATCGCCGGCGCGTGGGGGCCGAACCGCGAGAAGCTGTACGTCCCCGTGCAGGACGCGAACCAGGTCGCCGTGATCGACCACGCGGAGCGGGAGGTCGTCGCGACCGTCGAGGCCGGCGAGGCGCCCACCGGCGCGGTCGCCGGCACGGTCCGCCCGGAGGAGGACGCGGTGTCGAGCCTCCAGGCGTCGCTCGCCTCGCTCGGCATCGCGTTCGGCGAGATGGAGGCGTCGTGGTGCATGGATGACCACTGCTACTGCGGGTAGATGGCCTCGGATAACGTGCGCGACGACGGTCCCGCCGACCCCGCCGAGAGCGACTCGCCCCGCCGACCCCCGCCGAGAGCGACTCGCCCGCCGACCCGCCGAGAGCGACGCGGCCGGAGCAGACGAGACGAGCGGGTCCGATCCCGCGTCGACTCGCCGAGGCCTCCTCCGCGCCGCGGCGGGTGCGACGGCCGCCGGCGCGGCGAGCACGGCCGGCTGTCTCGGGATCACCACCCCGGCCGACACCGCCGCGCAGTACGGGCTGAGCGGGAACGTCTCGCACTTCGTCGGACCGAGCTGGCTCGCCGAGAACCGGGGGGACGTCGTCGTCCTCGACGCTCGCGACACCGAGCGCTTCCGCGAGGAGCGGATCTACGGCGCCAGGCGCGTCCCGTTCGACGCGGTCACGAGCCGAGCGTCGACCGACGCCGGACTGGTCCCGGACGTCGAGGCGCTCGCCGACGCGTTCGGCGGAGTCGGCGTGTCGCCCGACGACGACGTCCTCGTCTACGGCGCCAGCGTCGGGTCGCGAGTCACCCGGACCGCGTTCGCGCTCGTCGCCTTGGGCCACGCCGGATCGGTCCGCGTCCTCAACGGCGGCCTCTCGGGCTGGAACGGTCGGCTCGGAACGGGCTCCCGCGACCGGGTCGAGCCGACCGAGTACGAGGCCGACCCCGCCGCGTCGGCGTGGGTCACCCGCGAGTGGCTCGCCGACCGCGTCGGGACGTTCAACGGCGACGGGCCGGGGCTCGTCGACGTGCGCGTCCCGGAGGCGTACCTCGGAGCGCCCGCCGCCGACGCCCTGAATCCCGACAACGACCGCCACGGACATCTCCCCGGGGCGATCGGCGTCCACTGGGTCGGCAACGTCGACGGCCGGCAGATGACGGACCCGGGCGAGCTCGTGCAGCTGTACGAGAACCGGGCGGGGCTCGACCGCTCGGGCACCGTGGTCGTCTACGGCGACGACAACGTCGACCCCACGTCCACGTGGCTGACGCTGCGGGCGATCGGCTTCGAGGACGTGCGGCTGTACGAGGGCGGGTTCGGCGAGTGGTCGAACGTCGAGGGGGACCGCGGGCGGTACCCCGTCGAGACCAAGACGAGCGCCGTGATCGAGACGGAGGGGAGCGTCGGCGGCGACGACGGCGGCGGCGACTTCTCCTGTACCGGATGAGCGAGAGCGGCTCAGACGGTCCGCCCGACCGAATCGTCGCGGTCCCCTGCGAGGGCGACGACGCGCTCGCGCTGTTCGCGCTCGCCGACGGCGCGCCCCTCGGCGAGGTCCCGGTCGGCAGCCACCCGGTCCACGCGACGACCCGCGGGGGACGGACGTTCGTCGCGACGATGGGCGAGCGAGCGGTCACGGCGGTCGACGCGGACGGCGCCGTCTCGCGGGGCGAGACGGGCGTGCTCGGCCCCTCGCACTTCGCGACCGCGAACGGGGAGCTGTTCGTCTCCTGTACCGCCGGCGACGCGCTCGCCGTCGTCGACCCCGAGTCGCTGACCCTCGTCGCCCGGATCGGGGTCGGCGCCGAGCCCCACGAGGTCGCCGTCTCTCAGGACGGCGATCGGCTCTACGCCGGCAGCCGCCGGGAGGGCGTCGTCGACGTCGTCGACCCCGCGGCCCGCGAGCGACTCGGCGCCGTCGATGTCGGTCCCGACGCCCGAGTGCAGGGCGTCGCGGTCGGCCCCGAGGGCGACCGCGGCTACGCCGTGGATCAGGCGGGCGCCCGCGTCGTCGCGTTCGATCCGGAGGGAGTCGACGCGCCGGGAGGGGCCGACGCGCCGGGAAGGCCCGACGCGGCGGGAGGCGCCGACGAGCCGGGCGACGCCTCCGACGCTTCCGTCCTCGGCGAGGCCGCGGTCGGCGCCGACCCGTACGACCTCGTCGTCACCGCGGACCGGGTGTTCGTCCCCGGCCGCGGCGACGGCGTCGTCCACGAGTTCGACCGCGACCTCGGGCTCGCGGCGGTCCACGAGGGGTTCGACCGGCCCGTCGACCTGTTCAGGATCGGCGGCGAGCGGTGGGTGCTCGACGCGGCCGCCGACGGCCTCCGTTCGCTTTCGGGCGCGATCGTCGACACCCCGGCGCCGGGGCTCGCCGCGACCCGCGTCGGCGACCGGCTGGTCGTCTCGCACTACGACGACGACCGGGTCTCGCTCGTCGACGTCTCGCGGGGTCCGATATGGACGGCGGAGACGGGCGCGTATCCCTTCGGGTCCGTCGTGGTCTGAGCGCGGTCCGGCGGTCGGGGCCGCGAACCGTCGTCACAGACACCGGGGAACGCTGCCGATGCCCGCGGAGCAATCAGCGGACCGCTCGACCACGCGGTATGAAGGTCGCTTACGTCTTCGCGACGGCCGGACAGACCATCGACTACGTGCTCGGGGACATGATCCTCCCGCAGCTGGAGGCCGACGCGCACGGCGCCGACGTGGTCGGGATGTTCTTTTTCCACGACAACACCTACGCGCTCCGCGGGGGCGACCCGCTGGGGCAGCGGCTCGCCGACGTGGCGGCCGAGCGGGACATCCTCCTCATGCTTTGCGATCAGTGCGCGACCCGCCGCGGGCTCGCCGAGTTCGACCGCACCGACGAGCACGGCCGGGACCGGTACGAGCCGACGAACACGGTCGAGGGCGCGACCGTCGGCTGCTTCCCCGACCTCTACGCGGCGCTCGGCGAGGTCGGCGTCGACCACGTGATCACGCTGTAGGCGAGGGACCGCAGGGCGAGAAGGACGGGTCCGGAAAGACAGGGCGAGAAGGCCGGGCCCGGAAGGACGCGGGCCGAGAAGGTCCGCTAGATCTCGAAGTCGGGCGTGTCGAACGCGCCCTCGTCGGCCTCGACGTCGTAGCCCTCGATCGCGGTGAGCGCGACGTCGAGCGTCGTCTCCGGATCCCACCGTCCCGTGTTGATCGCGAGGTCGTAGATGGAGCGGTCGGAGAGGTCGATCCCGTAGTACGACTTGTACCGCTTCTCCTCTATCACCTCGCGGACCTGCATCTCGGAGGTCATCTCCTCGCGGTCGAGCGTCCGGTCGGCGCGCACCTCGTCGGGCGCGTCGAGCCAGATCCGGACATCGGCGCGGTTGCCGGCGATCCAGCCGGCGAGGCGCGACTCCAGGATGAACGCCTTGTTCGCGGCGCCCCACTTCTCGGCGATCCGGCGGAGCCGGCGGTCGAGCGCGCGGTCGATCTCCTCGGACTCGCCCGTCTTCGCGATGAGCTGCGAGAGGCTCATGTCGCGCTCGGCGGCGATCTCTCGGAACAGCTCCCCCCCGGAGACGTAGCCGCAGTCGAGCGCCTCCGCCAGCGCCTCGACCAGCGTCGTCGCCCCGCAGCCGGGCGGGCCGGAGACGGTGACGAACAGGTTGCGGTCGATCTCCCGCTCCGTCGCCGGCGAGGTTCCACTCATACGTGCGCCGCCACGGACGGATCCCGGATAAACGGGCCGGTTCGCACACCGCGACGAGGGGGCCGCGTCCGGGGCGTCGGCGGAAGCGGTCGGCTCCACCGACACGGCGGCTCTCTTAAAATCGTCAGTGATTGATCGGTTCCGGCTGCTGTATATAGAGGGTGAAGTAAGCACAGAGGCTACATTTGTTCCAGAGAAGTTCGCTTGAACCACCCGCTCAGCGTGCGTGCGGAGTGACTACTCGATTTCTAACTGATCACTTCCGCCACCCTCCTCACCGTCGTTCTCATCCCATTCGAGTTCGAACTCGATACTTCGTTCAGTCATGTTGCCAGCCGGGCCTTCGCGTTCAGCTTTGACTTCGAAGGTCGGTCGGGCCGGGGGATTCAGCGTTACAGACTCGGAGCCTGCTTTCAGGTTGATAGCATCTCCGCTGTCGAGAGTATCTGCGACTTTCCGAAGGTACGATGCGATCTCTTCTCGACTCTGGTCGCTCTCTGATTTGAACAGAACTTCTTCAGGCATACAAGAGAGAGTACACAGCCTGCACCAATAAATGCGCCCGCCAAACCGACCAATCTGATTGAATCGGCAGATATTCTGTGCGAGATACGCGCCTTGTATCTTGCACGTCCGATTCAACGTTTTCGGAAGCTGTCAGAATAAGCGTGCAAGACTCAGAGCGTACAGTCAGCGCGGGGATTGCGTTATTTTCTCCATCTGAATCCTGAATTAGCCGATAGAATTCGCTTACACACTGAGCAGTAGACTCGTGGCTTCACTACCGAGAAGAATGAGTTGTTGATCTACGTCTAAACAAGGTCGGACGATGAGAACATACCTTATTTAAACATGTGATTAAAAATATACTAATCGAATGCCCTCCCCCAAACGTCGTATTCAGATAGGAGCAGCGCTAATCGTAGCCGGCGTCGTTGCGCTTCTATATTCGATAGTCGTCACACAGGAACTCCTCCTTGGCGTGAGCATCGCACTCTCGTTCCTCGTTATTGCTGTGTTCGTATATTATGGAGGTACTGACCGCAAGACACTCACCCGTGTCACAATCGGTGTCACAATCGTCTACGGCGCTGTCTCACTACAACTTCCTCTCGCCATCATCGCCGCCTGCGCTGTCTATCTCTCCGCATGGCTGACTGGGCCGGATAGTCCATTTGACGCACCTGACACGGAGATTTTTCCAGTCAAACAAACAGCTACAGAAGACACCGGTGAGGAACAATAGAGCGTCTGTACTGAGCAATTACTCTCTCCCGTAACTCGGCCTCGGTTCGTACCACATTCGCGCGCTGTATTCAGCAGGACACCGAGAACAGATCACTTGTTGAGAATTTCAACGGAGCCGTAGCGAGGCATTTCAAACTCGGTGAGTGCTGCTCGTTCATATTGGTGTGTAACGCATGGAGACATCGTGCGAAGCCGACTAAGCGGCCAGCTCTAGCGACCAGTAGCGTGAAAAATCGAGGTCGGGAGACTACTGGGTGTCGTCCGCGAACACTGCGCCGAGCGAGTCGTCACCTGCCTGCCCAACCGCGATTGCTGAGACTGCGGCGCCGCCGTCAAGTTCGGTGTCAGGCAGCGAGAGCGCGATGTCGTCGCTTCCGTGCGGGAGGACCTCAAGATCGTAGGAGCCAGCGTCAACAGGAACGTACTCGCTGGCGCTTCGGAATTCGATATTTTCACACAGGGTCGGACCACCGTTAGCGACTCGCACGTCGACGGCGGGAGCGTCCGGTGAGGCGTGGACAAACCGGACGTGAGTTTGGTCGGCTGCGACATCACCGGGGGCGTCGGAAAGTACTGTACACTCGGCTTCAGCGAGCATACCAGTCGCAAGCGCCGAGTACGCGCGGTCTGCCTCAAGTTCGACTGTCAGATCGAGGACTGCCTCGTCGTCGCCATGCGGCGTGACAGCGATCTCGTGGCTTTCAGCTGGCAGCTCGGCGTACTCGCTGATGGTTTCGAATGGCACGTCTTCGAAGGCGATTTCGCCGTCGACGTGGACATCGACGTTCGGTGCGTCCGGACAACAGTGACCAACGCGGACGGATGCGGTTTCTGCCATAGCAATTCCTATTGCTCGCGCCAGAAGTTTCAATCTGTATATGTGAACAAAATATATTATATATGGGTATGAGCCGTACGGGGGACACCGGAGCACGCAGTTCGTGCTCCCCGAAGCGGCGTTGTATACCGACTTCAGCTACAAAGCTGAAAGCGACCGCAACACCAACTCGGCCAGCGAGCGATGGACCGGGTCCGAGCAGGACATCGGTCAGGGGGCCAGTCGTTTTCGTGTGCGTGAGACCAGAACCGACTCAGGTTATCGAAGACGAAGGGCGCGTCGCGGGCCTGTCTTCTCATCAGACTCATCGGTTTCCTCGCTGTCTCGGCATTGGACTGGAGCTGCCGCGTGGTCGTCCAGCGAGGGTTCATCGGTGTGCTGTTCCGCTCTGGTCGAGATAGTCGTCTGGGTGCTCGACTCGCGCCCTGTAGTCAGCGTAGCCTCTCCAAACCATCAGCGGCCGAGGGCTTCTACAGAGCCGACACAACCGATATCCCTCCGCACGCCCACGTACGCGGTAGTGAGCGAACTCACGGATCGCGAGGCGGAGCGGCCCTCAGCGCGAGCGCTCCTCCGGGAGGCGCTCGCCGGGGACAGCGAGGGACGAAGTCCCTCTAGCAGTCGGACGCAGTCCGACGACGGAGAGGTGCGAAGCGCCTCCGGCGACGGCGCCCCGACCGTGGAGTTCGACCCGGAGACGGTGCCGCTCCCGGACGCCGACGTGCTCGACCGGCTCTCGCCCCCGGTCCGCCGCTGGTGGGTGTCGGAGTTCGGCGCGTACGTCGGGGAGAACGGCGGCTTCTTCACCCCGCCGCAGCGCGAGGCGATCCCCCACGTCGACGCCGACCGGAACTGCCTCGTCGCCGCGCCGACTGGCAGCGGCAAGACGCTCGCCTCCTTCACGGCCGTGCTCGACGACCTCTTCGCCCGGGAGCGAGCCGGAGAGCTGGAGAACTCGGTGTACTGCCTGTACGTCTCGCCGCTGAAGTCGCTCGCGAACGACATCAAGCGGAACCTGGAGGTCCCGATCGAGGGGATCGCGGCAGAGACGTGCTCCGGAGACTGGGACGGAGAGGGAGACGGGGACGGGGACGCACACGACCCCGGCGTCCGGCAGGCGATCCGCCACGGCGACACGAGCAAGGCCGACCGGCAAGCCATGTTGGAAGAGACGCCGCACGTGCTCAACACCACGCCGGAGACGCTGGCGATCCTGCTCAACTCCCCGAAGTTCAAGGAGAAGCTCCGGACCGTCGAGTACGTCATCGTCGACGAGATCCACTCGCTGGCGGCGAACAAGCGCGGCACCCACCTCTCCGTCTCGCTGGAGCGGCTGACGGAGCTGGCCGACGGGTCGCCGACCCGCATCGGCTGTTCCGCGACGGTCGAGCCGCTCGACGAGGTCGCCGAGTTCCTCGTCGGCCGCGAGCGCGTCGCCGGCGGGGTCGGCGACGAGTCCGGCCTCGAACCCCGACCGTACGAGCTGGTGGACGCGCGGTTCGTCCGGGAGTTCGACCTGGAGCTTCGCACCCCGGCGGCCGACCTGATACACACCCCCCGGTCGGCCGTCACCGACCGCTTCTACGACGCGCTCCACGAGCTTATCGCCGACCACGAGAACACGCTGGTGTTCACGAACTCCCGCTCCGGCGCGGAACGCACCCTGCAGGAGCTCCGCGAGCGGTACGGTTACGACGAGTCGGACTCGGGCTGTCACCACGGGAGCCTCGGCGAGGGGCAACGCACTCGGATCGAGGAGGGGCTGAAGGCGGGTGACCTGGACGTGGTCACCACGTCGACGAGCCTGGAGCTCGGGATCGACATGCCCCACCTCGACCTGGTCGTGCAGGTGGGCTCGCCGAAGTCGGTCGCGGCGCTGCTCCAGCGCGTCGGCCGCGCGGGCCACAGCCCCGGCGAGACGGTCGAGGGGCGGGTGTTCGCACTGGACCGCGACGAGCTGGTCGAGTGCGCGGCGATGCTCGCCCGCGCCGAGGACGGCTTCGTCGACCGCGTCTTCCTCCCCGAGGGCGCCTACGACGTGGCCGCCCAGCACGTGTACGGGATGGCGATAAACCGGATCCGTCCCGACCGCGAGGTCCGCGAGATCCTCCGGCGCGCCCACCCGTACCGCGACTTCGGCGAGGCCGACTACGAGCGGCTGATGCGGTACCTCACAGCGGGCTACGAGGGGCTCGCGGACCGCAACGTCTACCCGAAGGTGTGGCGCGACGAGAACGACCCGCCGGGCGGGGAGCACCACCACGAAGAACATCCCGTAGGCGAACTCCTCGTGGGGAAGCGCGGCCGGCTGGCGCGGGTGATCTACATGACGAACGTGGGGACGATCCCGGACTCGTTCAGCTGTCAGGTGCTCACGCGCGACGGGGAGCCGGTCGGGACGCTCGACGAGAGCTACCTCGACACGCTCGATCCGGGCGACGTGTTCGCGCTGGGCGGCGAGCGGTTCGCCTTCCGGTACCGCCGCGGCTCGAAGGTGTACGTCGACCGGACGAGCGAGCGCCCGACCGTCCCCTCGTGGTACTCCGAGCGGCTCCCGCTCTCCTACGACCTCGCGCGCGAGGTGCTCGCGTTCCAAGGCGAGCTGCTCGACCGGCTCCGGGACGGGGGGCCGCCCGCGGTCCGCGCGTGGCTCCGGGAGTTCCCTCTCGACGGGAGCGCGGTCCGCGCGATCACCCGGATGTACGACGAACAGGTCGCGTACGCCGGCGCCGAGAGCGTGCCCACCCCCGGGCGGCTCGTCGTCGAGGAGGAGCTCGACCGCGCCGAGTACAAGCGCCGGTTCTACGTCCACTCGAACTACGGCCGGCGGTTCAACGACGGCCTCTCGCGGCTCGTCGGGGCCCGGGTCGCGAACCGCACGGACGCGACCGTCGCGGTCGCGGTCGCCGACCGCGGCTTCTCGCTCGCGCTCCCGCTGAACCGCAAAGTAGACGTCGCCGGGATCCTCCGGGAGCTGTCCCCCGACACCGTCCGCGAGGACCTCCGGGAGGCGGTGCAGGGGACCGACCTCCTCCAGCGCTACTTCCGCATCGACGCGGCCCGCTCGCTGCTCATCCTGAAGCGCTACAAGGGGTACGAGAAGACGGCGGCCGAACAGCAGGTGTCGGCGGAGATGCTGCTCTCGTTCGCGGAGGAGCTCGACGAGTTCGCCGTCACCGAGGAGACGTACCGGGAGCTGTTGGAGGACCGGCTCGACCTCGCCGGCATCCGCGAGGTGCTCGTCGGGGTCGCCGACGGCGACGTCGACGTCGTGCACCACACCGTCGACTCGCCGGCCCCGCTCTCGTTCGGGCTCGCGACGCTCGTCGACTCCGACACGGTGCTCGCCGACGACGAGTCGGCGGTCCTCCGGGAGTTCCACGCCCGCGTCACGGAGTCGATCGAGGACGGCGACGGCGAGTGAGCGTCGACGTCGGAGCGCGCCCGCTCACGGTCGCGGGGGCTCCGAGGGGATCACCTCCGGAAGCCCGTCGAGGATCAGCGTGGTGTAGTGGAGGAACACGGCGAGGGCGACCACCGAAAGAAGCAGGAGGAACAGCAGGATCAGTCGCTCGTCGCTCCGGACGACGGCGCGGGCGTCGCCGGCGATTTCCGAGAGAGATCCGCCGATCGGCATCGCCCGCTCGTACGCGCCCGGTACGGTAAAAGGGTCGCACGACGCGAGTCGGAACCGCGTTACACGGAGCGAGTCGGTCGGCGGTCGCCGCCGACTGCCGCCGGTCAGTCGCTCTCGACCGGCGGCGTCCCCGAGCGCGACAGCGGCTCGCCGTCGACCGGCTCGTCGGGGTTGGCGTCGATCGCCGCCTCGCTGAGCCCGAGCCGGGCGTCGACGTCGGCGTCCTCGCGCACGTGGACCGTGCCGCGGTGGATCGCGATCGCGTCGGCGAGGTGGAGCCGGACGGCGTCGAGCAGCACGTCGGCCTCGAGCGGTTGCCCGCGGCGCTTGATCTCGTCGACGCCCGCGCCCGCGGGGACATCGAAGGCGCGCTGGGAGATCACGGGCCCCTGATCGAGGTCCGTGGTCACGTAGTGGGCGGTGACGCCCGCGATGCGGACGCCGGCGTCGTTCGCCTGCCGGTACGCCTCGGCGCCGGGGAACGCCGGGAGCAGCGAGGGGTGGACGTTGATGATCCGCCCCTCGTAGCGGAAGACGACCTCGGGCGAGAGGATGCGCATGTAGCGGGCCAGCGCGATCAGGTCGACGTCATACTCGGCCAGCAGGTCGAGCAGCCGCCCCTCGTCGGTGTTGCCGTTGCCGTCGCCAACGTCGTAGAAGGGCTTGTCGTAGCGCTCCGCGAGCGAGCGGAGGTCGCCGCGGTTGCCGATGACGACCGGGATCTCGGCCTCCTCGCCGTCTTCGGCGAGGTCGCCGTTGGCCTCCGCCTCCAGCAGCGCCTCGGGCGCGTGCGTCTCCTTCGTGACGAGCAGCGCGATCCGGCGCGCGTCCCGGTCGCTCGGGAAGCGCACCTGGATGTCGACGCCGAGCTCGCGACCGAGCTCCGCGAGGGCGCGGCGGAGCTCGCCGCGCGAGGTCTCCATCTCCGAGGCGTCCACGCGGGTCGTCATCCGGAAGACGCCCTCGCGGACCGCCTGGTCCAAGTCCTCGATGTTGATTCCCCGCTCGAACAGCAGGGAGGTGACCCGCGCGATGAGTCCGGTCTTGTCTCCTCCGACGACCGTGATCTCGGTCAGTTCGCGGGTCATGCGACGATCACCTCCGCGGGTTCGAGCGGCTGCATACACTCCGGCCAGAGCGCGGAGGGGTTTGCCCCTTTCGTTCCGCGCGGGGTCTGCCACCGGCATGATCGACCAATATATACCCACGAACATGGATATAAGAGGCGTTCCAAAACGGTTTTTACACACGACTTCGCAGTATCGAGCATGACGGCATACACCGCGACGGTGACGGTCCGGCTGAAGCGGGGCGTCCTCGACCCGGAGGCCGAGACCACCCAGCAGGCGTTGGAACGCCTCGGGTTCGAGCTGTCTGACCTCCGGTCGGCCGACCGCTTCGAGGTGGACCTGGATGCGGCCGACGCCGACGAGGCCGCCGACCGCGCCGATGAGATGGCAGAGCGGCTCCTCGCGAACCCGACCATCCACGACTACGACGTCGCGGTCGCGGAGCGATGACGGTCGCCGTCGTCGAGACGACGCCGCTCGTCACCGGCGCGGTCGTCGCGGCCGCCCACGCGGGGTGGTCGGCGTGACGGTCGCCGTCGTCCAGTTCGGCGGCTCCAACTGCGACCGCGACGCGGTCCGCGCGCTGGAGCACCTCGGAGTCGAGGCCGAGCGCGTCTGGCACGAGGACGGTCTCCCGGCCGACACCGAGGGCATCGTCCTCCCCGGCGGCTTCTCGTACGGCGACTACCTCCGCGCCGGCGCGATGGCCGCCCGCGCCCCGGTCATGACCGAGGTGCGGGAGGCCGCCGCCGACGGCGTCCCCGTGATCGGCGTCTGTAACGGCGCGCAGATCGGCGCGGAGTCCGGGCTCGTCCCCGGCGCGTTCACCACCAACGCCTCCGCGCGCTTCCAGTGCGAACCGGTCCATCTGCGCGTCGAGCGCGCGGACACGCCGTGGACCGCCGCCTACGACGAGCGCGACGTCATCGAGGTCCCGATCGCGCACGGCGAGGGGAGATTCGAGATCGGCGAGGACGCCCACGCCGACCTCGTCGCCGACGACCGCGTCCTCTTCCGCTACTGCGACGTCGACGGGAACGTCACCGACGCGGCCAACCCGAACGGCTCGACCGACAACGTCGCCGGCGTCATCGGCGAGCGGGAGACGGTCGCCGTCCTCATGCCGCATCCCGAGCGCGCCACGCTCCCGGACCTCGGCCGGAGCACGGACGGGGCGGGGATCCTGAAGGCGTTCGCCTGACGGGTCCCGTCGCCACCGCCGCACCTTTTGCGCCGCGCCGACAAATCTCCGGGTATGCAGGCACGTCACATCGACCACGTCAACGTCCGGATCCCCGAGGACGGCGTCGCCGACGCCCGGGAGTTCTACGGCGAGCGGCTCGGCTTCGGCATCGAGGACGCGCTGTACGCGGCCGACGAGAAGCCGTTCTTCGACGTGCGGCTGTCGGCGACGGCGGTCGTCCACCTCTGGCCGACCGACGAGTTCGAGCCGCCGACGGCGACGAACTACGACCACGTCGCCGTCGTCGTCGAGGAGTCGATCGACGAGATCGAGGCCGAACTGGACGCGGCCGGCGTCGAGATCGAGAAGACGCTCGACGAGCCGCTCGGCGCGACCGGGGAGGCGCCGGCGGTGTACGTCAGGGACCCGTTTGGCTACCGGGTCGAACTGAAGGCGCGGGTGTGAGTTCGCGGGCCGCTCAGGCGGTGTGGTCCGTGACGTCGACCTCCCCGGCCGCGACCTCGGCCGTCAGCATGGTCGCCGGGACGTCCTCGCCGCCGACGCCGGTCGCGGTCCCCGGGTTCAGGACGGTGACGTCGCCCCGCGTCTCGGTTACGACCTCGTGAGAGTGACCGGCGACGCCCACGAGGGTCTCGTCGCCGTCGGCACGCGCCCGAGCGACGTCGACGACCGCGTCGAACCAGTCGTCCTCGTCGAAGACGACGCCCTCCGTGCTCCCGATCGCGCGCTCGACGAAGTTGACCATCCCGTGTGAGGCGACGAACGAGACGCCCTCCACGGAGACGGAGGCGACGGGGGGCAGGTCGATCTCGGCCGGGTCCGCGTTCCCGTACACCGCGGTCAGTTCCGTCGCCGCCGACCGGACCGCCTCGAACGCCTCGACGGAGCCGAAGTCGCCGGTGTGAACGACGTGATCCGCCGTCGCGATCCGATCGCGGAACGGCTCCGGGAGGCCCTCCGCCTGTTCGGGGACGTGCGTGTCGCTGAGGATTGCGAGTTCCACGCTCGGTACAGCCGGCCCGTTGACATAGTTCTTCGGTCGGTCGAGGGACCGATCGGACTGGGCCCGAACCGGTTCGTCTCCGCGAGCAACCCTCGCCCCCTTGCGGTCGTTTAAGACCCCCGAGCGACAGGGTCAGGTATGAGCGAACAGCAGCCACGATCCGACGAGGGGGAGGCCCCTCGGCGACGCGGAGGCGACGCGGACCGGTTCGCGGGGGAGAAGGACGAGGACCTGCGGAGCAGAGACGTGACGGAGGGCGCCGAGCGCGCCCCCCACCGCTCGATGTTCCGGGCGATGGGGTTCGACGACGAGGACCTCTCCGCGCCGCTCGTCGGCGTGCCGAACCCCGCCGCCGACATCACGCCGTGTAACGTCCACCTCGACGACGTCGCCGACGCGGCGATCGACGGGATCGACGCGGCGGGCGGGATGCCGATCGAGTTCGGAACGATCACCATCTCGGACGCCATCTCGATGGGGACGGAGGGGATGAAGGCGAGCCTGATCTCCCGCGAGGTCATCGCCGACTCGGTCGAGCTCGTCTCGTTCGGCGAGCGCGTGGACGCGCTGGTGACCGTCGCCGGCTGCGACAAGAACCTCCCCGGCATGCTGATGGCGTCGATCCGCACGGACCTCCCCTCCGTGTTCCTCTACGGCGGCTCGATCATGCCCGGCGAACACGAGGGGCGCGACGTCACCATCGTCCAGGTGTTCGAGGGCGTCGGCGCCTACGCCGAGGGCGACATGAGCGGCGAGGAGCTCGACGAGCTGGAGCGCCACGCCTGCCCCGGCGCGGGCTCGTGCGGCGGGATGTTCACCGCCAACACGATGGCCTCCATCTCCGAGGCGCTCGGGATGGCGCCGCTCGGCTCGGCCTCCGCGCCCGCCGAGGACAAAGAGCGCTACGAGGTCGCGGAGCGGGCCGGCGAGCTGGTCTTGGACTGCATCGAGAACGACCGCCGCCCCTCCGACGTCCTCTCGCGGGAGTCGTTCGAGAACGCGATCGCTCTCCAGACCGCCATCGGCGGTTCGACGAACGGCGTCCTCCACCTGCTCGCGCTGGCCGCCGAGGCCGACGTCGACCTCTCGATCGAGGACTTCGACGAGATCTCGCGGCGCACGCCGAAGATCGCCGACCTCCAGCCCGGCGGGAGCCGCGTGATGAACGACCTCCACGAGGTCGGCGGCGTGCCGGTCGTGCTCCGCCGCCTCCTGGAGGCCGATCTGCTCCACGGCGACGCGATGACCGTCACCGGCCGCACCCTCGCCGAGGAGATCGCGGAACTAGAGGAGAGCGGCGCGCTCCCCGACGACTCGGAGATCGAGGCCGACTTCCTCTACACCGTGGACGAGCCGAAGGAGGAGGAGGGCGCGATCAAGATCCTCAAGGGGAACCTCGCGCCCGAGGGCTCCGTGCTGAAGGTGACCGGCGACGACGAGTTCTACCACGAGGGGCCCGCCCGCGTGTTCGAGCACGAGGAGGACGCGATGGAGTACGTCCAGTCGGGCGCGGTCGACTCCGGCGACGTGATCGTGATCCGCAACGAGGGGCCGACCGGCGGGCCGGGGATGCGCGAGATGCTCGGCGTCACCGCCGCCGTCGTCGGCGCGGGCCACGAGGACGACGTGGCGCTCCTCACCGACGGGCGCTTCTCCGGCGCGACGCGGGGCCCGATGATCGGCCACGTCGCCCCCGAGGCGGCCGACGGCGGCCCGGTCGGCCTCATCGAGGACGGCGACCACGTCACCGTCGACATCCCCGAGCGCGACCTCAGCGTCGACCTCTCCGACGAGGAGTTCGAGGAGCGCCGCGAGGCGTGGGAGGCGCCCGCGCCGCAGTACGAGGGCGGTATCCTCGCGAAGTACGCTCGCGACTTCGCCTCGGCGGCCGACGGCGCGGTGACGAACCCGCGGCTGACGCGGGACCGTTAGGTAACCGGAGTTCGTTTGAGATAGAGGGCGAGGAAAGACCTGAGGCGCGCGGCCGTGAGAGCGGCGAGACCGGACGATTCGCCGCCGTCTACTCCCGTTTTCCCCCGTCAGTGTGCGCGGTCCGGACCGACTCGGCGCGCCAGACGTTGCTGCGGCGACCGGCGCGCGACAGCTCCATCTTGACGACCGAGCCGACCGGCAGGTCGGCCACCTCCTCGCGGGCGTCGTCGTCGGCGTAGTCGACGACGTGGTACGTCTCGTTGCGCGGATGTGCACGAACCGTGGTGCATTCGTGATCGTTCTGTTCGGAAATTACAGTGAAGGTGTCGTAGTTCGACATCTTAACCCGTTATTCTTGGACATACTACTTTAATTCTCCGTATATTCACTACGGTCGTCAATCAGGTGGTAAAACGGATATAAGGTGTATAACGCCGCTGGCGACGCGGGGAACGGAGCGGTCGGCGGTCGTCTCGGACCAGCACGCATATTTCCGCCCGCCGCCGACCCCGACGCATGGAATCCAGTCGGGAGGACGAGGAGCCGGTCGGCGTGGCGCTGTTCGTCGACGGACCGAACGTGTTGCGCGAGGAGTTCGACGTCGACCTCGACGACGTCCGACGGGCGGCCGAGGCCGAGGGGCCGCTCGTGACGACGCGGCTCTACCTCGACGAGCACGCGACCCCGGGGCTGATACAGGCCGCGGAGGCGCGCGGGTTCGAGGTCGTGATCACGAGCGGCGACGTCGACGTGAAGCTCGCGGTCGACGCCGCCCAGTTCGCGGCCGAGAACCGGATGTCCGTCCTCGCGATCGCCTCCCGCGACACCGACTTCAAGCCCGTCGTCGAGACGGCGAACGGCTACGGGATCCGGACCCTCGCCATCGCGCCCGGCGAGTTCGGGCGGTCCGACGCCCTGCGGAACGCCGCGACCGGGTCCGTGACGCTCGACGAGGTCGGCGCGGACGACGGGGAGGCCGGCTCGGACGGCGGCGAGCCCGGCGAACCGAACGCGGTCGAGGGGGACGCGGCGATCGGGTCGGACGCGGCCGCGGACTCCCAACCCGAGTAACGTCCGGCACCGAGCTACCTCCGCCCGCCGCCGCGAACGCGACCCGCCCACCCGATCAGCACCGCGCCGAAGCCGCCCGCGATCGCCGCGGCGCCGCCGATACCGACGGCGGTCGGGAGGAGCCCGAGGCGGGCGAGCGCGGCGTCGACGCCGACCCGGAACCAGCCGAGGTTCGGGACCGACACCAGCGCCTTGGCGGAGATCCACTCCTCCCGGACGACCGGGGCGATCCCCGCGCTCTGGTCGTACTCGCCGTTCGCGTCGCCGAAGGTGATGTAGCCGTCGTAGGGCGCGGGACAGCTCGCCAGGTCTGCGCAGTCGCCGTCGAGCAGCGCGGGGTCAGCGCGGTCGGTCCAGTCCTCGCCCGCGCTGACCCGGAACGCGAGCCGGTGGAGGATCGGCCGCGTCTCCCCGTCCGGGGGGTCGAAGACCACTACGTCTCCCGCGCCCCCGAGCCGCGCGGGCGCGTCGGGCTCGGCGTGTCCGACCAGCCCGCGCCAGGGGAACCGCTCCGTCGCGGTGACGACCACGAGGTCGCCGCGTTCGACGGTCGGCTCCATGCTCCCGCTCTCGACGGCGACGAACGGGGGCCACACGCCCGCGGCCGCCGCGACGACGAGCGCCACGAGCAGGACCGCCGCGGCGGGCGCGAGGAGTTCGGAGACGTTCCGCTTCACGCGAGTCAGGGAGTGGGGAAGCGGCTTGAGCCTGTCGGCGCCCCCGCCCCTTCCGGCGGCGGTCGGGCGCCGAGACCCTGCGACTCCGGGCGCCGAGACCGCCCCGATGGCAAGACCTTAGGCGCGTCCCGGCGACCGTTCGGCCATGACCGATCGGCTTCCACCCCTCCACGAGACCCACGAGGCGCGCGGCGCGAAGTTCACCGACTTCGGCGGCTGGCAGATGCCGGTCGAGTTCGGGTCGATCCGCGAGGAGCACGCCGCGGTCCGAGAGTCCGTCGGCGTCTTCGACGTCTCGCACATGAGCGAGGTCGAGGTGTCCGGCCCGGACGCGACGGCGCTGATGAACCGCCTGACGACAAACGACGCGGCGGCGCTCGATCCGGGCGACTCGCAGTACGCGGCGATCACGGACGAGGAGGGGGTCATGCTCGACGACACCGTCGTCTACCGGCTCCCTGACGGGATCGAGGCCGGGACGGGCGCCGACGCGCTGGCCGGCATGGACCGCGACCTCGACGCCGCCGCCGGCGACCCCGCGTACCTCTTCGTCCCGAACGCGGGCCACGACGACCAGATGACCGACCGGTGGACGGAGTACCGCGACGAGGCGGGGCTCGACGCGACCGTCGCGAACGTCACCGACGACTGGGCGATGCTCGCGGTGCAGGGCCCGGACGCGGCCGACGCGGTCGACGACGCGACCCCCGCCGACCGCGTGGTCGGCCTCCCGAAGTTCGAGGCGACGGTCGCCGCGGTCGCGGGCGCCGACAGCTGGGTCGCCCGAACCGGATACACCGGGGAGGACGGGTTCGAAATACTGTGTCCGACCGACGCGGTCGAAGACGTCTGGTCGGCGTTCGCCGGCGAGGGCGGAGCCGAGCCGGCCGCACAGCCGTGCGGGCTCGGCGCGCGAGACACCCTCCGGACGGAGATGGGCTACCTCCTCTCCGGGCAGGACTTCGACCCCGACGACGAGCCCCGAACCCCCTACGAGGCGCGGATCGGGTTCGTCGCGAAGCTGGACACGGAGTTCGTCGGCCGCGACGCGCTCGAGCGACAGAAGGCGGAGGGGGTCGACGAGCGGTTCGTCGGCGTCCGCCTCCTGGAGCGCGGCGTCCCCCGCGGGGGCTACGCGGTGACCGACGGCGACCTCACTCGGATCGGACACCTCACCTCCGGGACCATGAGCCCGACGCTCGACGAGCCGATCGGCCTCGGCTACCTCCACGAGAGCTACGTCGAGCCGGGGGCCGAGGTGAGCGTCGTCGTGCGCGGCGACGAGAAGCGCGCCGAGATCGTGATCCCGCCGTTCCTCGACCGGTAGCCGTCCGGCTACTCGCGGTCACCCGTCGGCGTCGCCGCCCTCGCCGCCGAACTCCTCCGCGTACACCCGCTGTATCACCATGTAGAGTCGCCAGTGGTCGACGCCGAGCCGGTCCGCCAGCGTCCGGGCCGCGTCGAGGTAGCGGTCGTACGCCGCCGGCGTCATCGGGTCCGGATACGCCGGGTCGAGGTCGGTGAGCGCCGCGACGACTCGCCACTCGCGGTCGCCGACGACGAGGAACCGGTCCGGGTCGAGGAACCAGAGCAGCGCGGAAGCGATCGCGACGTCGACGCCGGGCAGGTCCGCGAGCGCGTCGAGGGCGCGGTGGTGGGCGGGCGCTCGCGGGTCGCCGTCGCCGCCCTCCTCGGGGGCCGCCTCGTCGAGCGCGTCGATCGCGTCCCACATCGCCCCGCGGAGCTCGCTCGGGTCCGCGTCCTCGACGGCCCCCTCGACCGCCCGACGCTCTTCCTGGTCGATCGCGTCGACGCGGCGCCGGAAGTACCAGCGGACGACCCACTCGACGTCCCGCCTGCCGTAGTCGCCGGCGCGGAACGCGTCCGGGAGCGTCTCGATCGACTCCGCCTCGACCGGGTGGAAGGGGGCGGTCTCGCGGTACGTCTCGACGTGCTCGTCCACGCGCGCCTCGACGTCGGCGAGTGTCGTGTCCATACCGGCCGAACGCCGGCCGTCGACAAAACGGTTCGGCGGGCGTTGGCGGCGAGCGTCCGGAGTGCGAGCGTGCAGCGAGGGGGCGTTGGGAGCGGGCGTCCGGAGTCCGAGTCGGCCTTCGCGGGCGCGCCGCCCCCGCTCACGACGCATCACACTGTTGAAACGACCGATACACTGATGCAGGAGGCATCACAAATCGTGATATATGACTGCACGTCAGGGTGAGTACCATGTCGACTGAGGGAGACGAGGCGGTGAAAACGATCTGCCCGTACTGCGGCGTCGGGTGCGGGATCAAGGTGAACCAGGGCGACGACCCCGGCGACGTAAACTTCATGCCGTGGGGCGAGGCCCCGGTCAACGAGGGGCGCGTCTGCATCAAGGGCGGCGCGGCGACGCAGGTCGTCGACCACGAGGACCGTCTCACGGAGCCGCTCATAAAGGAGGACGGCGAGTTCCGCGAGGCGACGTGGGAGGAGGCGTACGACCGGATCGTCTCGGAGATGGAGCGTATCCGGGACGACTACGACCCCGACGCGATGGGCTTCTTCGGGTCCTCGAAGACGATGAACGAGGAGAACTACCTCCTCCAGAAGCTCGCTCGCCGGTACGGCACCAACAACGTCGACAACTGCACGCGGATGTGCCACGCCTCGACGGTGTGGGCGCTCCGGACCAGCCTCGGCGCGGGTGCGATGACGAACAGCATGGAGGACCTCGAGGAGGCGGCCGACGTGTTCTGGATCCAGGGGGCGAACCCGGGCGAGCAGCACCCGATCGCCAACAGCCAGTACTTCCGGCAGGCCGTCCTGGAGGGCGCGACCGTCATCCAGGTCGACCCCCACGCGAACAAGACGACCCGGTCGTTCGAGATCGACGAGACCGACCGGCACATGCACCTCCAGTTGAACCCGGGAGCCGACATTCCTCTGCTCAACGTCGTTCTGAAGACGATCCTCGAACGCCACGAGGAAGAGCCCGACGCGGGCTGGATCGACGAGGAGTTCGTCGAGGAGCGCACCGAGGGGTTCGAGCACTTGAAAGAGACGCTCGCGGACTTCGACAAGGAGGCGGCCGCCGAGGAGGCGGGCGTCCCCCTCGAGGACATCGAGCTCGCCGCGGAGAAGTACGCGATGGCGAACAACGCCGCCATCTTCACCGGGATGGGGATGAGCCAGCACACCTGCGGCGTCGACAACGTGCAGAACGAGATCAACCTCGCGCTGATCACGGGGAACCTCGGCCGGCCCGGCACCGGCGTCAACCCGCTCCGCGGCCAGAACAACGTCCAGGGCACGTGTGACGTCGGTGCGATGCCGAACGTCCTACCGGGCTACCAGCTCGTCGACGACGACGAGGCCCGGAAGAGCGTCGAGGACGTTTGGGGCTTCGAGGTGCCCGACGAGCCCGGGCTCACGAACGTCGAGATCTCCCACGAGGCGGGCCACTCCGTCCACGGCCTGTACGTCATGGGCGAGAACCCCGTCATGAGCGAACCCGACGGCAACGAGGTCGAAGAGCGGCTGAAGTCGCTGGAGTTCATGGTGGCCCAAGACATCTTCATGACCGAGACCGCGAAGTTCGCCGACGTCGTCCTGCCGGCGACGACGTGGGCAGAGCGCGGTGGCACAGTCACCAACACCGACCGCCGCGTCCAACGGATGCGCGGCGTCGACACGGTCCACGAGAACACGAAGCACGACCTCGACATCCTGATGGAGGTCGGGAGCCGCCTCTTCAGCGAGGACGAGTTCCGCTTCGAGGACGCCGAGGCCGTCTTCGAGGAGCTCCGCCGGGTGTGTCCGAGCTACCACGGGATGACCTACGACGCGCTCGGCGAGGAAGGGATCCAGTGGCCCTGCTACGAGGAGGGCGACGAGGGCGATCAGTACCTCTACGAGGACTCCTTCGACACGGAGAACGGCCTCGGTCAGATCGAGGGCGTCCGCCACCAGCCGCCGGCCGAGGTGCCGGACGAGGAGTACCCGCTGATCCTCACCACCGCGCGACTCGAGGAACACTACAACACGGGGACGATGAGCCGGCGCTCGCCGACGCTGTCGCGTCAGCACCCGGAGAACTTCGTCGACGTCCACCCGAACGACGCCGCGGAGTACGGCATCGAGGACGGCGACGTGGTCACGCTCCGCTCCCGTCGCGGCGAGATCGAGGTGAAGGCGCAGGTGACCGAGGACATCAAGGAGGGCGTCGTCTGGACGACGCCGCACTTCGCCGCCGCCTCGGCGAACCGCCTCACGAACGACGTGCTGGACGACCGCGCGAAGATTCCGGAGTACAAGGCCGCGGCGGCGGACATCGCGGTTACCGTGACAGACGGCGGAGAGTCCGCGGACGACGCGGAGCCCGCGGACGACTGACGGGACGGACCGCTCCCGTCCGCACCGGGACCGTCGCTTCCGGCCCGCCGTCGCCTCGCCCGGAGCGGTTACCCGTCGATCGCCCGCTTCGTCTTCTCGACGACTTCGACGTCCGCGATCCGCGTGTCGGGGTAGCCGCCGTCCGCGTCCTTCTCGGCGGCCTTCACCATGTCCCAGACCGTGTTGAGCCCGGTGGTGACGCCCTCCAGCGCCTCCATCTCACAGCCGGTCTTGCCGGTCGTCTCCACCGCGACGGTCAGCTCGATCCGGTCGTCGCCGACCGCGAAGTCGGTGTCGACGTTCGTGATCGGGATCTGGTGGCACATCGGGATCGTCTCCCACGTGTGTTTGACGGCCTGCACGGCGCCGATCCGAGCGGTCGCGAGCACGTCCCCCTTCCCGACCTCGTCGGCCTCGACGGCCGCGATCGTCGAGGGCGTCAGTCGGATCTCGCCGCGCGCGACCGCGCGGCGGCTCGTGTCCGGCTTCGCGCCGACGTCGACCATCCGGACCTCGCCGGAGTCGTCGGTGTGGGTCAGCTCGTCGGTGGCTCCGTCGGCGGGCTCGCGCTCGTCACTCATCACGCATCGCCTCGGGAAGCCGGTCGGGTAAGTCCGTCGCCACGAGGCCGTTCCCGCGGGCGGTGGCCGCGGCGTCGCCGGCCCGCCCGTTGACGTACGCCCCGATCGCGGCCGCCCGGAACGGGTCGGTGACGGCCGCCAGCGCGCCGACGGTCCCGGCGAGCACGTCGCCCGTTCCGCCGACCGTCATGCCCGGGTTCCCCGTCCGGTTCAGTCGCACGGCGTCGCCGTCGCCGTCGCTGATCACGTCGACCGCGCCCTTCACGAGCAAGGTGTGACCGAGGTCGGCGGCGAACGCCCGAACGAGCGCCGCGCGCTCGTCGGGGTCGGCCGCGGTCTCGCCGCCCATCCCGACGAGTTCGCCCTGATGGGGCGTACAGACCAGCGTCGCGTCGGTGTCGACCTCGGGGACCGCGCGGAGCGCGTCGGCGTCGACCACGGCCCGGCCGTCGTAGCCGGCGAGGAACTCGCGGACGAACTCCAGCGTGGCGTCGTCGTCGCCCAGTCCCGGCCCGAACACGACGACGTCGTTGTCGGCCGCCAACTCCGCGACGCGGTCGACGTGGGCCGGGCCGAGCCGGCCGCCCGGGAGCCCGCGGACGATCAGGTCGGCCGAGTACCCCTGCACCTCCCGCGCGACGGTCTCCGGGCAGGCGACGCGCACGAGGTCGGCGCCGGCCCGGAGCGCGGCCCGCGCGGCCAGCGACGGCGCGCCGGTGTAGGGGCCGCCGGCGACGACGAGCACCTCGCCGTTCTCCCCTTTGTGCGAGTCCGGGTCGCGACCGAGCGCGAGCAGGTCGCCGGGCCCGGTGTACCGCTCCGCGGCCGCCGGGATTCCGATGTCCGCGACCGTCACCGCGGCGTCGAGCGCGCCGAGCCCCGGCTTCTCGTCGTGGAAGGTGACGACGCGGTCGGCCTCGACGCGACGGCCGGCGTCGGCCCGGCCGTCCGAACCGCCACCGGCTCCCGTCGGTTCGCCCGTGTCGGCGTCGATCCCGGAGGGGACGTCGACGGCGACGACCGTCGCGTCGCTCTCGTTCGCCAGCCGCGCCGCCGTCCGCTCGGGCTCCCGGAGCGCGCCCGTGACCCCCGTTCCGAGCATCGCGTCGACGACGACGTCGGGGTCGCCGAGCGACAGGTCCGCCGAGTCGGTGACGGTCTCGGTCGGGATCTCGGCCGCGTCGAGCGCCGCCCAGTTCTCCCGCGCGATGTCGCTGCGGATCGATTCCGGCCGGCCGAGCAGGTGCACCGTCGCGTCGTACGCGGAGAGGAACCGCGCGGCGACGAACGCGTCGCCCCCGTTGTTCCCGCGCCCGCACAGCAGCGCGACCTCGGCGCCCGAGTCGGCGACGGCCCGGACCTCGCGAGCGACCGCGTTGCCCGACGACTCCATCAGCTGCTTGCGCGGCACGCCGAGGGCGGCGGCGTTGGCGTCGACCGCGGCCATGCGTTCCGTCGATATCATGCCTCTGGATCCGCGCCCCGTCGGATTAAGCGTGGGGTCGCGGCGAGGTAGCGGCGAGCGGGCGGCGAGGGGGGTGGCAAGGGACGGCCGCAGGCCGGCCCCGCGGACTCGGTCGCGCTCGGAATGAAAATGTTGAAGCTTTTCGGTGGGGAATCCGGGAGACAGAACCCGTGCGACCCGCTGCACATCCAGACGCGCCGACGCGGCCCGACCGGCTCCCGTCCGCCGCGGACGCGGCGGTCGGCGGATCGGCTCGTCAGAACGTCGTCCGCACCCCTCCGCAGAGCGGTCTCCGGCGGACGACACGCGAACGACGGACCCTCGTATGAACATCGGATTCTTCACAGACAGCTACTTTCCCGGCGTCGACGGCGTCACCTACACGATCCGCGCGTGGCGGGATCGCCTGGAGGACCGGGGCCACGACGTGTTCGTCGTCTACCCGGCGAGCAGCCACGAGCCGGACGAGCGGGAGATCCCCGTGCGGTCGCTGCCGAACCCCTTCTACCGCCAGTACCGGGTTCCCGTCTACCGCCGGCTCTCCACGCTTCCCGACCTCGACGTGGTCCACTGCCACGGTCCCGCGTCGACCGGACTGATGGGACGCCGGTACGCGAAGAAGCGCGGCGTGAAGTCGGTGTACACCCACCACACGCCGGTCGAGGACTACTTCGTTCAGGGGCTGAAGCTGGAGTCGCTCTCCGACGTCGCCGGGCGCCTGTACGTCGCCTACGAGAACCGGTTTCTCAGCTCGTTCGACTGCGTCACCGCGTCGACGTCGCGGATCCGGCGGGACGTGGCCCCGCGAAAGCTCCCCGTCGGTATCGAGATGGAGACGTTCCGCCCCGTCGAGGACTCGCGGTTCGAGCGCGACGGGCCGACCGTCGGCTACAGCGGCCGGATGACCCGCAACAAGAACGTCGACGAGATACTGCGACTGGCCGAGCGGATGCCGGACGTGCGCTTCGAACTCGTCGGAGAGGGGCCCGCGCGTGACGCCCTCGAACGCGACGCCCCGGACAACGCCCGGTTCCGAGACTTCCTCCCGCGGGAGGATCTGCCGGCGTTCTACTCCGCGCTCGACGTCTTCGCCACCGCCTCGACCTGCGACACTCTCGGTCTCTCGACGCTGGAGGCGAACGCCTGCGGGACGCCGGTCGCCGCGGCCGACGTCTCCCCGTTCGACGAGACCATCGGCGAGGCCAACGGCGCCCGCTTCGCGTACGGCGACCGCGACGACATGGAGCGCGCGGTCAGGGACTGTCTCGACGGCGATCGGCGGACTCGGGAGGCGGTCGAGGGGTTCTCCGTGACGCGCACGATAGACGAGCTCGAGTCCATCTACGGGGTGTCCTCGTAGATGGGGGCGGACAACGTCGACGTCTTCCAGCGCCTGGTGTTCAGCGTTCCGCCGCTGAAGGTACAGATACCGGCGCTCGTCGGGCTCAGCGGCGTGTACAGCCTCCTCGCCTTCGTCGCGTTCTCGATGTTCACGCCGCTCTCCCCGGCGCCGTCCAGCGTCCTGCCGGTCGCGGTCCTCCTCTTCCTGCTCCCCTTCCTGTTCGCCGGGGAGCTGTTCCACCGGCTGCTGCCTAGCTACCCCCGGTCGTGGAGCTTCTTTCTCGCCGCCGTCAACCAGTTCGTCCTGTTCGTCTACTCGCTGGTGCTCTCCGGCGCCAACGACGTCGGGAACGTCTGGAGTATCGTCTGGCTCCTCTTCATCACGATCTACCTGATCAACATCCTCGCGCTCGTCGTCTCGACGGGGATCGACCGCTACAAGCGGATCCTCCTCGTGTCGCTCGCGGAGCCGGCGGCGCTGATCGCGGCCTTCTACGCGTTCGCGGGCGGCGACCTCGGCTTCTCGACGTACCGTCACGTGTTCGCGTTCGCGTCGCTTTTGATCGCGGCCGCGTTCCTCGTGTCGGTGCTCGCCCTCGTCGACTACCTCATCCGGAGCAACACGGACGTCTCCGCGTTCGCGCTAACGTCCGGGATCCTCCGCAACGACCGGGAGTCGTTGGACCTCGGCGTCGAGGCCGAGCCCGTCGTGGAGACCCTCGCGATCGACAACGGGCGACGGCTGACGCTCGCCGCCCCGTGGGTCCACCCCGGGCCGCTGGGCGGGTTCGGGGGCGGTCAGCTCAGCGGCAACGTCATCGAGGCGCTGAACGAGGGCGAGAGCCACGGCTTCTTCCTCCACGTCCCGTGCACGCACAAGGAGGACCTCTCGAACCCGACCGACGCCCGGAAGATCCTCGACGCCGTCGCCGATCCCGACGGCGTCGGTCGCGCCTCCAGGCTCGTCCACGAGGACTACGGCGAGGTCGAGTTCTACGGGCGACGGATCGGCGACAAGCAGGTCGTCTACCTCCACAGCGAGGGGATCGACGACTACGACACCGGGGTGTTCATGCGGGACGTCGACGAGTCCGAGGTGCTCTTGGTCGACCTCCACAAGCACGACATCCAGGACGGACCGACGAAGGAGGTGCAGTACGGCTCCAGCGAGGCCGACCGACTGAAAGACCGCTTCGACGACTTCCGCGAACGGCTCGCCGAGGAGTCGCTCCACGGCTACGCCGCCGGGTTCGCGGTCGAGCGCACCGATCAGGACATGATCGCGGTGGTCGAGACCGTCGACGGCCAGGACGTGCTGACGATCGGGATCGACACGAACGGCGTCACGCCGGACATCCGCGAGATGGAGGACCGCTACGGGGAGGCGTTCGACGAGGTCCTCGTGTTCTCGACGGACACCCACGCCTCGATCTACGAGCTCGCGAACATGAAACAGTCCAACGTCGACGCCCTCGAAGCGGCGATCGAGCGCGCACTCGACGACGTCTCGCCGGCGACGGTCGGGCTGGAGAGCCGGAAGACGGACCCCCTCAAGCTCCTCAAGAACGACTACAACGGGCTCGTGTTCAGCGTCAACATCCTCATCCGGCTGACGGTGATCGCGCTGCTGACGCTGTACGCGCTGCTCGTGCTGTGGCTGTTCTTCTGAACGAGCTAGACCGCGGGCGATCGTTCGGAATACGGTACGCGTCGCCGCCGTGGACGGAACCGAGGCCACGGGTCCGGAGAGACCCGACGACGGCCGCGATGGATTTAGGTTGTCTCTGACACATGTGCGCGCATGACACGACTGACGGGCGAGGCGCTCGACGACGCGGCGATCGAGTCGTTTCTCGAAACGCAATCGGTGGGGACCCTCTCGTTGGCGAAGGGGAACGAGTCCTACGCTATCCCGGTGTCGTTCACCTTCGACCCGGACGACCGAGACGTCTACTTCAGGCTCGGATACGCCCCGGGAAGCCGCAAGCGGGAGTTCATCGACGCGACGGAGCGCGCGACGTTCGTCGTCGCCGCCGAGACCGAGGCGGGCTGGAAAAGCGTCCTCGCGCGCGGCGAGCCGGAACACCGCAGCACCGTCGACGACTTAGACACTCACCGCCCGAGCGACCGCTCGGTCAGTCAGGCTGAGCGCGAGATGGAGATCCCGTTTTATCACGTGTTCGACGCGCCGGCGGACGCGGTGTTCGCGCTCGTGCGGCTCCAAGCCGACGAGCTGACCGGCGTCGTGGAGGCCGACGGTCGCTGAGGGCGAGCGCAGGGACCCCCTCTCCTCTCCCACCGACGGGACGCTGGTCCGGGTCGTCGCGCGCCTCGCTCACCGCATCGCGTCGATCCCGATCGCCGAGACGGAGATCCCGCCGATCAGCGTCGGGAGCCAGTAGACGGCGCCGCGGAACACGAGCACGGCGGCGGTGACGGTCGCCGCGGCGACGCCCGTGGTCGGGACGAGCAGCGCGACGAACGCCGCCTCGATCCCGCCCAGTCCGCCGGGCAGCGGCGTGGCGCCCGCGACGTACGCCAGCGGGACCGCGAACAGGGCGACCTCCGGTGCGATGGGACTGCCGACGGCGGCGAACGCGACCGCGAGCGCGGTCGCCTGGAGCGTCCACCCCGCGAGGGAGAGCCCGACCGCGGCCGCGAGGCGCCGGGGTCTCGTGCCGACGCGCTCGATGTCCTCGAAGAAGTTCCGCAGGCGCGTCGCGAGCGCCGTCTCGACCGCGGCGGCGTCGAACCGCCGCAGCCGACCGAGGAGCCCGCCGACGGCGGCCGGGAGGCGGTCGACGAGCTCCCGACGGTAGCGCCAGCCGAGCGCGATCGCGGTCGCGATCGACGCGATCAGCGCGACGGCGACGGCGACGGCGACCTCCAGGCGCTCGCCGATGGCGGCGGTGGCGGCGTAGGCGCCGACCCCGAGGAAGACTAAGGAGATCGAGGGAACGACGTTGAGCACGTCGACGCTCGCGATGCCGACGAGCCCCGTCTCGTATCGCGAGCCGGACACCTTCGCGATGAGCGCCGCGGTGACCGGCTCGCCGCCCGCCTGTCCGAAGGGCGTGACGTTGTTCGCGAAGACGGCCCCCGCGTACACGAGGAACGACGTCGCGACCGGGAGGTCGACGTCAAGCGAGCCGAGCACCGTCCTGAGCATGAGGCTCCACGCGATCAGCCAGCAGAGCGCGAGCCCGAACGTCGCCGCGACCAGCCAAGGGTCGGACGCCAGCAGCGCGTCGACCACGCGGCCGGCGCCGACGACCGCGAACAGCACCGCGAGAATCGCGACCGCCGCGGTCGCGCCGATGACCAGTCCGCGCCGGCGGTTTCCGTCCATACGGTGCGGTGCGTCGGTGGCGAACTTGAAACGTCTGATCGCGGCCGTCCGGCGATTCCGGGACGGCGGCCGACCGAGCACCAACAAGAATACAACCGTCGGTGGAGAAGCGTCGCGCAACCTATGGAAGACCAGCGGTTCCTCGAGTCAGAGTGGGACTACTGTCTGGTCCTCGACGCGTGCCGCTACGACGTGTTCGAGGACGTGTACGACGAGTACCTCGACGGCGACCTCGAGAAGCGCTGGAGCGTCGGCTCGTCGACGCCGGAGTGGGCTTACCGGACGTTCACCGGCGACCACGACATCGCCTACTTCTCCGGCAATCCCTTCATCAACGACCTGGGAATCCCGCTGAACGAGCTGAAGTGGGGCGCGAGCTGCGACTACGAGTGGACCGCCTCCGAGCACATCAGCGACATCCACGACGTCTGGAAGACCGGGTGGGACGACGACCTCGGCACGGTCCCCCCTGAGGGGATCGCGGAGGCGTTCCGGAACAACGCCGAGGCGGTCGAGCGGGCCGACCGCACGGTGCTCCACTACATGCAGCCGCACGCCCCCTACCTTTCCCGCGGGAAGGGCCAGAAGCTCAAGCAGATACAAAAGGGTATCAGAGAGCAGGAAGCGGAGGAGGCGGCCGGCGACGACGACGACGGCGGCGGACTCCTCTCCTCGCTCAGCGACACGGTCCGGCCCAAGATCGAGAGCCGGCTCGACGACAGCGAGTTCGCGCAGAAGGCGGGGCTGTGGCTGGAGCTCGACCCGGCCGACCTCGTCACGGACGGCACGCGCGTCACCGCGCTCCGCCTCTACGAGGAGAACCTCCGGATCGCCCTCGAATCCGTCGCGGAGCTGGTCGAGGAGCTCGACGGGACCGTCGTCGTCACCGCCGACCACGGCGAGGCCTTCGGCGAGGAGGGCGTCTGGGAACACCACATCGAGACGCACATCCCACCGCTGATGGAGGTCCCGTGGCTGGAAGTGAACTGAACGCTACGGAGCCGACGCCGGCGTCGCCCCTCGCGGTCGCGTCCGCGACCGTCGCCGACTCGACCGCCGCGGACTCGACCCCCGTCCCGTCCTCGATTCCCCGATGAAGGTCAGCCACTACTTCGAGTTCGAAGACCACGTCACGGGCGGGATCCGCGAGTCGGTCGTCCACCAGCGGAAGATGCTCGACCGGGTCGGCATCGAGTACACCACGGCCCCGACCCTCGACGCCGACGTGCTCCACTGCAACCTGATGGGACCGCGCTCGGCGTGGTACGCGAAGCGCGCGAGCGACCGCGGCGTTCCGGTCGTGGCGCACACTCACGTCACCGCGGAGGACTTCGGCGACAGCTTCCGGTTCACGAACGCGCTCGCGAAGCCGCTCCGGCCCTACCTGCGCCGGGCGTACGGGCTCGCCGACGCGCTCGTCTGCCCCTCGGAGTACAACCGCGGCGTGATCGAGGGGTACGCGGACGCCCCGACGACCGTGATCTCGAACGGCGTCGACCGCGAGAAGCTGGCGGGCTTCGAGTCGCTCGAAGCGGAGTACCGCGAGCGGTACGACCTAGAGCCGCCGACCGTCTTCCTCGTCGGCCACGTGATCAAGCGGAAGGGGTTAGAGACGTTCGTCGATGTCGCCCGCGCGCTCCCCGACGTCGACTTCGCGTGGTTCGGGCCGCTCGACCTGTCGCTGAAGGGCCGCGAGACGACCCGGCTCATCGAGGAGTCGCCCGACAACTGCAGGTTCACGGGGTTCGTCGACGACGTCCGGGGCGCGTTCGCCGCGGGCGACGTGTTCCTGTTCCCGACCCACGAGGAGAACGAGGGGATCGCGCTGCTGGAGGCGATGACCGCCGGCAAGGCCGTCGTCGTCCGTGACATCGAGACGTTCTCGTGGCTCGACGACGGCGAGGACTGCCTCAAGGTCGGCCCCGTCGACGCCGACTCCGAGACCGAGGCGTTCGCGGACGCGATACGTCGGCTCTCGGACCCCGCGCTCCGCGAGCGACTCGGGGCGAGCGCGGCCGCCCGCAGGGAGGCGTTCTCGCTCGACGCCATCGCCGAGCGGTACCGGTCGCTCTACGACGGACTGATCTGAGGGCCGATCGACGGCTCTCGGGGGTTTCGGTCACTCGCCGGCAGTGTTGTCCAAACCGCAGTTGGTTTGACCCTGAGCGTTCTCGGTGCAGGTAACATGACACGCGTGAGCGTCATCGGCTGCGGGAACATGGGGGGTGCCCTGTTGCGCGGCCTCGCGAGAACCGACTCGTATCACCTGACGGCGATCGACCTCGACCCGGACGCGCTCGCGGCCGTCGAGGACGCCGCGGACGAGACGACGGACGACGTGGCGGCGGCGAAAGCGGCCGACGTCGTGGTCCTCGCCGTGAAACCGGACGTCGCCGAGCACGTCCTCGCGGACCTCGACCTGGGCGCCGACCAGCAGCTCGTGACGCTGGCCGCGGGGCTCCCCCGCGAGTTCGTCGCGGAGCGGACCGCGGCGAGCGTGGTCCGGATCATGCCCAACCTCGCGGCGGAGACCGGCGACATGGCCGCGGCGGCGACGAACGAGGGCCTCACCGACGAGGTCCGCGCGATGCTCGACGACGCCGGGGAGTTCGTCGAGGTCGACGAGTCGCTGATGGACGTCTCGACCGCGGTCAACGGGAGCGGTCCCGCCTTCGCTTTCTACCTCATCGACGCGGTGAAGCGGGCCGGGATCGACGGCGGCCTCGAGCCCGAGCAGGCGGAGACGCTCGCCGCGCAGACGTTCAAGGGCGCCGCCGAGACCGTCCTCCGGGACGACCGGAGCGTCGACGAGCTGATCGACGCCGTCTGCTCGCCGAACGGGACGACGATCGAGGGGATGGAGGTCCTCTGGGACAGCGACGCCGACGAGGCAGTGGTCGACGCCGTCGCGGCGGCCGAGGAGCGCTCGCGGGAACTGGCCGAGGCGTTCGATGACGAGTGACGGCGTCGCGGTCGGGGCGGTGGACCCGGACGCCGTCGACCGCGCGCGGACCGCGGCCGCCGAGGCCGACCGCGTGGTCGTGAAGGCGGGGACCAACTCCCTCACCGACGATGACTCGCGGCTCGACCGCGTGAAGCTCGACAAGCTCGTCGCCGACGTGATGGACCTTCGCCGGCGCGGAAAGGAGGTCGTCCTCGTCTCCTCGGGCGCCGTCGGCGCCGGCATCGGTCGGCTCGGTAACGGCGGCGGGACCGCCGCGGTCGACGTCGACATCGACCGGGGAAGCGACGTGATCGACGAGCGCCAGGCGCTGTCGACGGTCGGTCAGAGCCTCCTGATGCGCCACTACACGCAGAGCTTCGACCGCTACGACCAGCCGGTCGCGCAGATCCTCGTGACCGGGGCCGACCTCGACGCGCCCGAGCGGTTCGACAACTTCACCAACACCGTCGAGACCCTGCTCGAGTGGGGCGTCGTCCCCGTCATCAACGAGAACGACGCGGTCGCGACCGACGAGCTGCGGATCGGTGACAACGACATGCTGTCGGCGTCGGCCGCGATCGCGCTCGACGTCGACCTGCTGGTCACGCTCACCGACGTCGAGGGGGTGTACACCGGGAACCCGAAGCGCGATCCGGACGCGACCGTCATCGAGGCGGTCGGAGCGAACTACGACGCGGTCCGGGAGCTGGTCGGCGACAGCACGGCCACCGACTTCGGCGGGATACAGACGAAAGTCGAGGGCGCCCGCGACGTGGCGGAGAGCGGCACCCCCGGAGTGATCGCCGGCTCGGCGACCCGGGACGTCTTAGAGCGGATCGCAGCCGGTAAACCGACGGGCACGCTATTCGTCCCGACAGCGGGTGAGACGAATGAGTGAGACAACGGAAATCGAGCGCGACACGGACGAGTTGGTCGAGCGGAGCCAGCGGGCCGCCCTGCGGCTCGCCAACGCCGACGAGGCGACCCGGGACGACGCGCTCCGGGCGATCGCCGACGCGCTCCGCGCGAACGAGGCCGAGATCCTCGACGCGAACGCGCGGGACGTCGAGGCGGCCGCGGCGATGTTGGAGCGCGGCGAGTACACGCAGGCGCTCGTCGACCGCCTGAAGCTCGACGCCGCGAAGCTCGACGACATCGCCGGGATGGTCGAGTCCGTCGCCGAGCAGACCGACCCCCTCGGTCGGACGCTCGCGGCCCGCGAGCTCGACGAGGGGCTGGAGCTGTACAGGGTGTCCGTGCCGATCGGCGTGGTCGCGACCGTCTTCGAGTCGCGGCCGGACGCGCTCGTCCAGATCGCGGCCCTCGCGCTGAAGTCCGGCAACGCCGTCATCCTCAAGGGCGGCAGCGAGGCGAGCGAGTCGAACCGCGTCCTCCACCGGGTGATCCGCGAGGCGACCGCCGACCTCCCCGACGGGTGGGCGGGGCTCGTCGAGGCCCACGAGGAGGTCGACCGCCTCCTCGAACGCGACGACGCGGTCGACTTGGTGATGCCGCGGGGGTCCTCGGAGTTCGTCTCGTACATCCAAGACAACACCCAGATCCCCGTGCTCGGCCACACGGAGGGCGTCTGTCACGTCTACGTCGACGACGACGCCGACCTGGAGATGGCCGCCGACGTCGCGTTCGACGCGAAGGTCCAGTACCCGGCGGTGTGTAACGCGGTCGAGACGCTGCTCGTGAACGAGGCGGTCGCGCCCGACCTACTCCCAGAACTGGTCGACCGCTACGAGGCCGCGAACGTCGAGCTCCGCGGTGACGCCGCCACCCGCGAGATCGTCGACGTCGGCGCGGCGACCGACGACGACTGGGTCGCGGAGTACGGCGACCTCGAACTCTCGATCAAGCTCGTCGGCGACGTGTTCGAGGCGGTCGACCACGTCAACGCGCACGGCTCGAAACACACGGAGTCCATCGTCACCGAGGACCGGTCGGCAGCCGACGCGTTCATGACCGGCATCGACGCCGCGAGCGTCTTCCACAACGCCTCGACGCGCTTCGCCGACGGCTACCGCTACGGGCTCGGCGCCGAGGTCGGCATCTCGACCGGCAAGGTCCACGCGCGCGGCCCGGTCGGGCTGGAGGGGCTCACCACCTACAAGTACTACCTGGAGGGCGACGGGCACCTCGTCGCGAGCTACAGCGGCGAGGACGCGCTCCCGTTCTCGCACCGCGAGCTCGACGCCGAGTGGGAGTTCGGCGGCTGAGAGACGCGCTCACACCACCGTTTTTCGTCGATTCTCGTTCCGTGCGTTCGCGTCCCAGTCCGCTTCGGATTCGGGCGCTATTTTATATAGCGATATACGGTTTATGGGACTGGTCTCGGACACGTTTCTGACCCCGTGTGCGAGTCGGAATTTTGGCGCACTCCGGAATCATTACCCCGCGCGCCCGCACAGCGTGGGACATGGCCGACTCCGACTGGGGCGACTGGCTGCCGCGCGCGGTCGCGGACGCCGACCCCGACACGGTTGCGCTGTGGTACTTGGGCTGTAACGGCTTCGCGATCAAGGGCAGCGAGGGCACCGTCCTCTGGATCGACCCCTACGTCGGGACGGGCGACCCGCCGCGCACGGTCCGGATGATCCCTGTGCCCTTCGACCCCGCCGACGTCGACGTGGCGGACGCGGTGCTCGCGACCCACGAACACACCGACCACGTCCACGGCCCCTCGCAGGCGCCGATCCTCGCGAACACGGACGCGGACTTCGTCGCCCCCGACGACTCGCTCGCGGTCGCGCGAGAGGACGAAGAGTGGACCGCACACTGGGACGTCCTCGGGGAGGCGTTCCTGGAAGTGACCGAGGGCGACGAACTGCGGATCGGCGAGTTCACGGTCCACGTCGTGGAAACGCACGACTCGGACGCCACGCACCCCGTCGGCTACGTGATCGAGCACGACGCCGGCACCGTCTTCCACGCCGGGGACAGCAAGCCCTCGGCGTCGTTTCCTGCCCTCGCCGACGAGTTCGACATCGACCTCGGGATCCTCGCGTTCGGTTCCGTCGGTAACATCGCCGACAAGGAGACCGGCGAGCCCGTCCGTACGAAGTGGTACAGCGACGAGAACGAGATCGCGAAGGCAGCGAGCGACCTCGAACTGGACCGGCTCGTCCCGACGCACTGGGACATGTGGAAGGGGCTGACCGCGGACCCGACCGCGCTCCACGACCACGTGCGGAGCTTCGAACACCCGAACCGGCTGGAGATAGTCGAGATCGGCGACCGGATCGACCTGTAGGCGGACCGGCCGAGACGGGCGAAACGCCTCCCCCACCCGGGGTTATCAACCCCGAAACCCGGCCCGTGGAATTTAAGCCCCTGCTCCGGGAGGGACTGATTATGAGCGAACGGACGGCAGAAGCGACGACGACCGTCGACGAGGACGGTATTCGCGTCGAGAAATCCTTCACCGACGACGCGTTCCCCGTACCCGCGGTGATGTACGAGCTCTCTTCGACCCGCGAAGAGCCCGTGCGCGTGCGCATCGTCGACCGGATCCCGGAGTCGTTCCCGATGGACCGCATCGGGTTTCACCCGGAGTACGAAAGCGAGAACTGGACGGCGTACAAGGACCACCGCGTCGAGTTCGAGCGCGTGCTCGACCCGGGAGACGAGATCGAGACCGTGTTCGGCATCCGCGACGACGATCCGGACCTCGACGGCTTCCTCGGCACGCCGGTGATCGAACACGTCCCGGTCGGCGAGGAGATCGAGGACGTCCTCGGCACCGGCGACACCGACGCCGTCAGGGAAGTCCTCTCGGGCGACCGCGCGACCCTGCCCGGCATGGAGGGGTCGGTCGCGGAAGAGGAGGGCGCGGAAGCGGCCGATTCCGACGCGGAGGCGGACGCGGAAGCGGAGACCGTCGCCGAGGCGGATCCGGAAGCGGAGACCGCCGCCGAGGCGGACGCCCCGGAACCCCGGACCGTCACCGCGGGCGGCAGCGCGGCGGTGACGATGCACGACGAGACGGGCGACGACGGAGTCGACGACACGGAGCAGGCGGCGGAGTCGAGAGCGGATGACACGACAGAGGCGAGCGACGCTGACGAGGCGGCCGAAGCGGCCGCAGCGACAGACTCGACAGACGCCGACGACGCGACCGACGCCGACAAAGCGACCGAAGAGTCTCCGGAATCGGACGAGTCCGCCTCCGACTCCGCCCCCGATCCGTCGCCCGAGAGCGGTCTCGCGGCCGCGCTGGCGGCCGAGATCCGCGCCGGCGACGTCGCGGACGAAGACCTCGAGACCATCGGCGAGGAGCTCGACGTCGGCGTCCCGCGGAGCGTCGACGTCCGCATCTCGCGGCTCCAGTCGAGCGTCGCCGACATCGAGGCGTACGCGGACGCGCTCGCGGAGTTCATCGACGGCGAGGGGACGGCCCGTGAGATCCTCGACGAGCTCGACCGAAAGGTGGAGACCGTCGAGTCGGAGATGGCGGCGCTCGACGACAGGGTCGACGCGGCCGACGCGGACCGCGATGACCTGCGCGAGACGGTCGGTCGGGTGGACGACTCCGTCGAGACGGTCTCGACGGAGGTCGACGGCGTGACCGAGCGCGTGGACGGCGTTTCCGAACGCGTCGACGGCGTGACCGAACGCGTCGACGGGGTCGAATCGACCGTCGAGGGCGTCGAAGCCAGCGTCGGCGACGTGGAGGCGACGGTCGAGGAGGTCACCGACGACGTCTCGCGGATCGACGCGGAGACGGACGCGCTCGACGAGGCGCTCGACGACGTCGGCGACGACGTGGAGACGCTGTACGAAGAGGTCGACGACGCCGCCGCCGCGGCAGAGGCGACGGCGGACCGCGTCGAAGACGTGGAGTCCCGGCTGGGCCGCTTCGACGAGGAGTTCGACGACCTGTGGGACGACCTCGCGGAGGTCGACACCCGGCTGACGGAGATCGAAGACCGGCTCGGCGAGGACATCGACGACGTCGAGACGGAGCTCGAATCCATCAACGACCACCTGGAGGAGCTCGAGGCGTTCCGCAAGCGGCTCAACGAGGCGTTCGGACCGTAACGGCGCCCTCTCGACCGAATTCGCTCTATTCGTTCGTTCCGATCCCGACCGCTGTTCCCGTCGGATCGCCGTTCTCCCCCGACCGAAAGCGCAACCCGTTTTAGCCGCGGTGACGCAACTCGGGTAATGAGCGAACCGGTACCGGTCGCCGTCCCGCGGAAGGGCCGGCCCCTCGAAGCGGTCCTCGAACGGATCGCGGCCGTCGGCCGCGAGGACCGGCTGGAAGGGCTCGCGGACGGCGTGAGCAACACGCTCCGCTACGAGAAGGCGATCACGAAAGGCCGCGTCGAGGCGGACGACGGCCCCTACGAGCGGCTGGCCGAGTACTCGGACCCGCACGCCGCGTCCGAGCCGGAGTTCACGCTGCTCCGCGACGACCGGGACGGGAAGCCCCGCCGCATCGTCTTCGACGCGGCGACCGTCGACCTCGGCGATGTCAGGCTGAAGCTCGTCGGCCGCGAGGAGCCGTTCCGCGCCCTCCGGACCCATGAGTTCGCGCTCGGATTCGATTCGGCGGACCTCGTGCTGGAGGAGGTCGTCGGGATCCGCCCGGAGGGGCTCGGCGAGATCGCCGACATCAACGAGCGGATCGACCCGGTCGACACCGACGTCCGCGTCGTCAACGGGCTCGGTGACACCGTGTACCACACCCTGATGGCCCGACCGGAGCGGATCCAGCCGGGGACCGACCTCGACCGCGCGTTCCTCGCCGGCTACGAGGGGCGGCTCTGTATCTCGCCTCGGTACGAGCGGCTCGTTACCGCGGTGCTGGGGACGGACGCGCTCGACGGCGTCGAGTTCGTCTACCCGGACCCCGACGAGGAGGAAGAGGCGGGCATCGCCCGGGCTGGCGTCGGCGTCTATCTCACCGTCACCGGGTCGACCGCCCGCGATCACGGCCTCGTCGTCGGGGAACACCTCTTCCCGAGCGAGACCGTCCTGATGCGGAACGCGGTCGAAAGCGACCCGCGGGTCGAGCGCGCGATAGCTGCCCTCGACGTCGAGGACGCCGCCTCCGAGATCCGAATCTGATCCCCACTGTTTCTATAGCGACATACGATACATCTGTTGCGGACGACCCGTGAGACGGGGCCCTCTGCTTCTTCAGTGAGGAGGCGCCAACTCTCATGCCGGGTGAGACGACGAGAGGACCCCTCAGTGTGAGGGACGGGCACTCGCTCCGGGAGCCGACCAGGGCCGGTCGACGCGGCGCTGTGCGCTTCTCAGCGGCGCGGTGGTCGCAGTGGGAATGAAAACTCGAAGGGACGCGTCTCGACGCGTAGGCCAAACCGAAAAGCGAGAGCGCGGCCTCCTGAGCGAGAGGTTCTACTCGAATTATGTCCCGCAGTATCCGGCGGTTTTGAGAACGGCCCCTATAATATATCCCATATTCTAGGACTAATAGACGATCAGTAAGTCCTAGAAACCAAGATACACACATCTTGGCGCCGCATCGAGAGACCTATAACTCAGTATAAGTGACCTTATCCGGAATTGTGGGATAGATTGAAGTCGGCGGCCGGAGAAGCCGAATCCGAACGATGAGCGACGATCGCCGCTCGGTGAAGACGTACGTTCCCGCCGAGCAAAAGGATCGGTGGCGAGACCACGCGGACGAGCTCGGGATGTCACAGAGCGAGTTCGTCAGGACGATGGTACAGGCCGGACGCCGCGGGTTCTCGACGGGCGATTCCGGGAAGCCGGCCGAACCCGATCCTTCCGGGTCTGACCCCAGGGGTGACGGCCTCGAAACACGGGTGGAAGCGGCCCTCGCCGACGGGCCGCTCTCGTGGGAGGAACTCACCGAGGCGGTGGTCGGCGATTTCGAGGACCGGTTGGAGGGCGCGCTCGACGAGTTACAGGATCGCAACCGCGTTCGGTACAACGGCCGGAAGGGCGGGTACACTCTCACCGATGAGTAGTGCCCGCGCGCCGGACGAGGTCTCGGACCCGGTGGGGTACTTCATCGAGGACCTCACGTATCACGGGAAGACGGAGCGCACCCGCGAGTCCTACGAGCGCGTCCTCCGCCGATTCGAATCGTTCCTCGGCCCGGAGACGACGCCCGCGGCGGCGACGCACCGCGACTGCATGTCGTTCGTCCATTCGCTGCGCGGCGACGTGGCGGACAGCACGGTGGCGACGTACGCCGCCTACCTGCACCGGTTTTACGGATACATGACCGAGGTCGGCGTCTTCGAGGGGAACCCGATGACGCTCGTGATGGAGGAAATGGACGAGACGGTCGATAAGGACCCCGCTCGCCGAGACATTCCCGTGCCGGTGATGCGGGAGTTCGTCGCGGGGATCCGCCATCCGCTCCATCGGGCGCTCGTCGTGACGCTCCTCAAGACCGGGATGCGGGTCGGAGAGTGCTGTAACCTCGATCTCCGCGATCTCGCCGTCGACGACGCCGAGATCCGAGGCGAGTACGACCTCGGAACGCGTCACGTCCTCGCGGACCGCCCGAATTCGCTGTACGTGACCCCGGACGCGACTGTCGGCGAGGAGCTGAACGGCGAGGTGCGGACGGCGTCTAACAAGCGGAAGCGCGGGACGGTGATCCCGGTCGACGACGAACTCGCCGGAACCCTGAAGCGATGGCTGGCGATCCGCCCCGACAGCCCCTCGCCGGCGGACCCCCTGTTCCTCGGGACGGCGGAGGGATGGGGCGAGCGGCTCGATCCGCAGGCGGTGCGACACGTCGTCGAGCGGTACGCCCGCGATGCGGGCTGGTACCGGACGGGCGGCGGCGCCGCCGAGAACGTCACGCCCCACTACTTCCGGCACTTCTTCACGACGCACCTGCGCGACAGGACCGGTGACCGCGGCGTGGTCAAATACCTGCGGGGCGACGTCGCCGACGACGTGATCGACACTTACACGCACAACTGGGGCGATCAGGTCCGGGAGACGTACGAGGCGAACGTCTACCGACTGTTGGGATAGTTTCGGGGACCGAATCGTATTTTGTTGGCTTGAAGGCAACGTGGATCGCGTCTCGAGTCGGACGTATAAATCATATGCCGCTATACGAATTTTCGCCCACGTCTGAATTCACGCTGTCCCCCCGGATCCCTCAGAGAGAACGGGAAGAGCGGCGCTCCCCGGAACGCCGATCGCACATCGTCGGTACGCGTTTCTCGATGACCGATCGCAGGCGGAGCGAGGGCTGAGCCGCGGTCGGGGAAGCGGGACGTTACCTGAACACGTTCGGGGTATTCCCCAAGGGGGCAAAGGTCGTAGCGCGGGACGAGCACATGTTCGACGACTTCGACGTTGACCGGCGTCCCTTCGTCCTGATCTGGGAGGTGACGCAGGCGTGCGGCCTCGCCTGTCGTCACTGTCGGGCGGACGCGAAGCCGGAGCGTCACCCCGACGAGCTGACGACCGCCGAGGGGAAGCGGCTCCTCGACGACGCCGCCGAGTTCGGCGACGGCCAACTGGTCGTCCTGTCGGGGGGCGACCCGCTCGCCCGGGAGGACCTCACGGAATTGATCTCGCACGGCGACGACCTCGGCCACCGCATGACGCTTACGCCGAGCGGGACGGCGTCGCTGACCCCCGACCGCGTCGAGGCGCTCGCGGAGGCCGGCGTTCAGCGGATGGCGGTCAGCCTCGACGGCGCGACCCGAGAAAGCCACGACCGGTTCCGCGGCGAGCGGAGCTTCGGCGATACGGTGACTGCGGTCCGAGCGGCCCGGGAGGACGGGCTCCCGCTGCAGATCAACACCACCGTCTGCGCCGAGACCGTCGAGGAGCTCCCGGCGATTCGCGATCGGGTCCGCGACCTCGGCGCGGTGCTCTGGAGCGTCTTCTTCCTCGTGCCCGTGGGCCGCGGGCGGATCCTCGACCCGATCTCCCCGGAGCGCGCGGAGGCGGTCATGGAGTGGCTCCACGACGTCGCCGAGGCGGAACGGTTCGGCGTCAAGACCACGGAGGCGCCGTTTTACCGCCGGGTCGGTCTTCAGCGCGACGGCGACGACGCCGGGGTCCGTCGACGCGGCGGCATCACGGCCGGCCGGGGGTTCGCCTTCGTCAGCCATACCGGAGAGACGTACCCGTCGGGGTTCCTCCCGAAGTCCGCGGGCAACGTCCGGGACCGGTCCGTGGTGGACATCTATCGGAACTCGGGCCTGTTCGAGTCGCTCCGGGAACCGGATCAGTTCGCGGGCAAGTGCGGCGCCTGCGAGTTCCGACGGGTCTGCGGCGGGAGCCGCTCCCGGGCGTTCGCGGCGACCGGGGACCCGACCGGAAGCGACCCGCTCTGTCCGTACGTGCCGGAGGGGTACGACGGTAAGCTACCGCGGAGGCTGGAAGGCGAGAGTCGGGGCGTCACCGACGCGGCGGATTGAGAGGGCGTATCGAGACCGCACCGTCGCCGTCTTGTTCGGCGGCGACCGCGGGCCGAACGCCCGATCAGCGGTCGTCCGAATCGAGTACCCGGTGCGGGATGTTCCTGTCGCGGAGTTTGGACGTGTGACGCGGGATCTCGTCTGTAACCGCCACCAACAGGACGTCGAGGCCGAGCATGCCGGCCTCGGCGACGCCATCGGCGGTTCCGAACCGGACGTCCGGGGTCGCGTCGCTCCGGGAAACGAGCGCGTACGCCTCCGTCCCGGCGACCGCGAGAAGCCCGCCTTCCGGGACGTGATCCGATATCACGTCCGGATCGGGCGGGGCCTCGTCGGTGACGGTGGGCACGGGAAGCACGGAGACGGTCCCGGTGTCGTAGTCGACGACGCCCTCGAAGTCGGCGACGCCGACGGCCTCGCCCTTTTTACCGCTCGTGACAGTGACCGCGGTCGCGGTCCCGCCCGAGGGGTCGGCGTGGAGGACGCCGTCCCGCATCACCAGTCCGACCTCGCTCCCCTCCGCCACGTTCCCGAGCGCGATGGCGGCGTCGACCTCGACGCTCCCGAGGACGTCGGAGTTCACTCGCTCGAGGTACGTCTCCAGGTCGTCGGTCCGGGAGATGAGCCAGTCGACGCCCTCCTTGGTCACCTCGTACCGGCCGCGACCCCCCTTCTCGACGTATCCGGCCTCGACGAGGTCGCGAACGTAATCGCTGACCGCCTGCGAGGTCACCCCGATCGTCTCGGCTATCTCGCCCTGACTCACGGCGGGCTGGCGGGCCGCGATCTCCACGAGCACCTGATACCGCGTCGCGCTCCGCTTGTTCTCGAGGACGTCCGGCGATCCTCCGCCATCGGCGTCGGCCATTATCGGCTGTTCGGCGGCCGCAAATAAAGTAGTGTTGTATATCTGGCGGCCCGTTTGCGGCAGACGAGCCTGCTCGCCGATCGATGAAAACAGCGTTTCATTCGGAGGGGGTCGATCGCGTCGACCGCGGTCGCGTCGTATGGCTCGACGCCGCGTACGAGCGGGCGTCACGTCGGTCGCTCCCGACTATCAGTCAGAGATACCGGCGGCGGTCCTACAGCGGGAGGACGCCGTCGTCGCCGTCGTCCGACCCGTCGTCGGTGGTGTCGTCGTCGGTTGCGTTCCCGTCGTCAGTGGTGTTGCCGCCGGTGGAATCCCCGTCTCCCGAGGTGTCGTCGGTGGCGCTTCCGTCGTCGGTATCGTTTCCGCCGTCGGTGTCGTCCGTGCCGGACCCGTCGCCCTCGGTCCCGCTCCCGTCGGTGTCGCCCGAGCCCCGAACGTCCTCGCCCTCGTCGAAGATGTCGGTCTCGATAGTCTCCTCGTAGGTCAGCTCGTCGAGCGGAACGGTGACCTCCTCTCCGCCCGGGAACTCGATGACGGCGTAGAATTCGATCCGGAGACCGCTCACCTGGTGGCCGCGGACCTCCTCGTCGAGGTGCGTGACCCACCACTCGTCGAGCCGGCGGTTCTGGAGCGCGGTCGTGAACTCGATCGTCTCGGAGCTCCGCGAGGGGATCACGTACCCCTCCTCGGTCCGTCCCGTGGCCATCTCGACCCCGTTCATCGTGACGTCGTAGCCGATCTCAGTGACGACGTACGGTTCGAGGTTCGGGTTGTACACCGTGAACGCCATGTCGATGGGCGTCTCGGCCTCGCTGACGCTCCCCCACTCGCCCCGCGTCTCGTTGACGTAGAGGACGGGATCGTCCGTCAGCGCGCTGTCGGCGTTCACCGGTCTGGTCTCGTTCGAGTCGAAGGCGCCGAGCAGGTCGGTCGTTATCTCGCGGTCGCGACTGAACTCCACGGTCCGCCCGAGCAGGTCCGAGGTGACGCTGGCGTCGATGCCGACCTCGGTCCGCTCGCCGTTGCGGACGTGACTGACCCACCACGGCGGGATCGCGTCGTTCCGCAGTTCCGTTTCGAGGGGGACGGTGGAGTTGCCGGCGTCGACGGAGACGCCCTCGCGACCGCCCTGCGCCATCTCGATGTCGTTCATCGACACCGTGTAGTTCACCGAGACGCCGTCGAGCCCGACGCCGATCGGGTTCGGATTCGAGACGACCAGGTCCGTCTCGACCTCGGTGGTCTCGTTCGTCACGTCGCCGAAGGTGTTGTCGACTGTCGCGACGCTCGGGACGCCGAGCATCCCGACGGCGAACGCGCCGCCGACGGCGCCCACGAGGACCAACAGCCCGACGAGAGCGGTCCGTAGTTTCGAACTCGTGAGCGCGGAGAGAACGGTGCCGATACTCATACCGCGGCGGAACCGACCGTCGCGTAAAATCGTACCGCTTCGCGGAGCCGCCTTACAAGACGTCGCCGATCCGGACGGGCTCGCCGTCCAAGTCGGGCTCCTCGGCCACGATCTGTAACACCTCGTGGTCGGTGACGTCGCGGAACCCCTTGCCGGTCGCCTCCTCGATCAGGTCCTTCTCCAGCTCGAACTCGGTCCCCTCGTAGACGACGTCGACGCCGTCGTCCGTGAAGGTCAGGTCTGTGCTCATGGGCCGTCGTAGGCGTCGACCGGATAAAAGGAGCGTGACACGGCCTCGGTCCGGCGCTCGCGGGTCCCCGGTCGCCGGTCTCGATTCGGCGAGGGGGCGGTGGCGATTACTCCTCGTCGCCGTCGTCTTTCATCTCCGAGAGCCGCCCGACCAAGTCGTCGGTGGACGCGCCGCCCTCGATGGACACCTCGCCGTCGTGGTCGTGCTCGTGGACGTTCACCGCGGCGTCGTCGTCGGTGTCAACGTCCTGGTTCTTCTGCTCGCTCTCGTCGTACGATCCGAATCCCATACCTGACCCATCCGCGCCGGACTCAAAAGGGTAGTGACCTGCCGACGATCCGAGGGGGAGTCGCACGCGCGGCGCTGGGGGTCGACCGCTCGGGCGGGACCGACCGCTCGGGCGAGACCGACCGCTCGCGCCCGCCGGGGCGTCGACCCTTCCGCGCCGGCGTCCGACGCGCGTCGGACGTCCCCACACGGTTTATACGCGCGGAGGGAGTTCTCCCGGTGTGTCGCTGCGAGGGGACGGTCCGATAGAGGAGCTCGCGGTCCCGTCCGGGACGACCGTCGAGGAGCACGACCTCGTCGTCGACGGCGACGTGCTCGTCGGCGGCCAGTCGACGGTGGAGTTCGGCCTGCGCGGGCGCAACGTCGCCATCGGCGAGCGCGTGCGCGTCGGGAACGACATCGAGGCCGAGGGCGACTGCCGGCTCGACACGTGGTGTACCGTCGACGGCAACGTGCTCGTCGGCGAGGACGCGTACCTCGGCGAGCGGGTCACCGTCACCGGCCGGCTGATGGTCTCCGGGGACCTCGACATCGGCGACGACGTGTCGATCGAGGAGGGGTTCGAGGCGAACGGCTGGATCGTCATCCGGAACCCCGTCCCAACGATCGTCTTCTACTTCATCGTCCTCTCCCAGCTCCTGCGCGTCGGCGAGACCGACGCGGCCGACGAGCTCGCGGAGGCGCTCGCCGACGGCGACGACGTGCGCGACCCCCTGTTGGTGCCGCGCGGCGCCGAGATCTCCGACGACGCGTGGCGCGTCTCGACGCCCGCGACGGTCGGGGACGACTGCCGGCTCCACGGCAACCTCCGGGCCGAATCGGTACACGTCGGCGAGCGCAACGAGGTGTTCGGCTCCCTCCGCGCCCGCGAGGGCGTGACCGTCGGCGCCGACACGGTCATCCACGGCGACGTCACGACTCGCGGCGGGACGGTCACCATCGAGGCCGGCGCGCGGGTGCTCGGCGACGTCTCGGCGGGCGACCTCGTCGTCCACGACGGCGCCGAGATCGACGGCTCTCTCCGGGCGCGCGGCGAAATGAAGCTGGTCCAGGAGGCGGGAGAGGAGTCGGACGAGGGCGTCGAAGCGGCCGACGACGGCGAGGACGCCGCCGAGAGCGACGAGGAAGGCGCCGGGGAGGAAGAGAGCGCCGGAGGCGAGGAAAGTGCTGAAGACGGAGAAAGCACCGTCGACGAGGAGAGCGCCGGAGACGACGACGCGGCCGAGTCCGACGAAGCGTCGGACCCCGACGGGGAGTCGGTGCCAGACGAGGAGTCGGATCGCGAAGACCCGCCGATCGTCAGCGCGGAGGCGGCCGCGGGGGAGGAACCGGAGAGCGACGGCGAGTCGGTCTCCGAGGAGACCGACGCGACTCCTGACGGGAACGGTGAGGAGGACGGTACGGGCTCAGAGACGGCCGAGGCGCCGGTCGACCCCGACGCGGAGCCGACGTAGCCGCCGTCGAGCCGTCGGTCCTCTCTCCTTAGCGCTCCGCGGCGGCGCCGACGAACACGTCCTCGTGGAGCCGCTCGCTGACGACGTCGGCGAGCGTTCGGAGGTTCTCGGTGTCCTCGCGGTTGTACGAGACGAGGGTGTCGAGCGCGTCCGCGTCCCCGCGCTCGTACTCGCGCCAGAGCCGGACCGCGTCCCGGCCCGACAGGTCCGGGCGGTCGCGGTCGATCCCGATCTCCTTCTCGATGGGTTTCAGCCCGCCGGAGAGCCCGATCCGCTTGCAGGGGTACATGAGGTCGAGATGCGGCGTGTCGACGTCGATCCCGAAGGAGGCCTCCAAGAAGGGCACGTCGAACCGCGCGCCGTTGAACGTCGCGAGCAGGCTGGCGTCGGCGAACTGCTCGCGCAGGCGGTCGGCGGTGAGGTCGTCGCCTGCGACGAGCGTCGTCGTCTCCCCGTCGCGGTGGAAGCTCACGGTCGTCACGCGGTCGCGGTGCTCGTCGAGCCCCGTCGTCTCGATGTCGAAGAAGCAGGTCTCCTCGCGGAAGTTCTCGTAGAGCCGCCAGCGCTCCCCGCTCGGGAACGTCCGGTCGAAGTAGGCCGCGTCGCCGTCGTCGAGGCGCGTCAGCGCCTCGGCGATGAACGACTCGATCCGGTCGGCGGTGGTCGAGCCGACGCCCGCGACGTCGACCGCGGGGTCGAACGCCTCCCAGGTGGTGACGCCCTCGCGCCAGAGCCTGCGCTCCGTCGTCTCGCCGACTCCCTCGACCGGGATGAAGCTGTTCTCGATGCGCATACCCGACCGCGGCGGCGCGCGGGCAAAAACCCGACGGGAGGCGGCGCGGGTGGGGACCGACGCCGAGGCCGACCGTTACTTAAGTATCGGCGGCGCCAACATCCGCTATCAATGTGCGGCCGCTATACGCTTTTCACCGCCGCCGCCGACTTGGAGGCCCGGTTCGGCGCCGACTTCGGCGGCGTCGAACCCAGCTACAACTGCGCGCCGGGCCAGGAGCTCCCGGTGATCACGGACGAGGACCCGACCGCCGCGACGCGGATGGAGTGGGGACTCACCCCCTCGTGGGCGGACGAGTCGTTCGGCCTCATCAACGCCCGCGCCGAGACGGTCCGCGAGAAGCGGAGCTTCGCCGACGCCTTCGAGCGACGGCGGTGTCTCGTGCCCGCGGACGGCTTCTACGAGTGGGTCGACGGCGGCGGACCGAACGGAGCCAGTGAGCGGAGCGGATCCGGCGGACGGGGCGGCTCCGGAAAGACGCCCTACCGGGTCGCGTTCGAGGACGACCGGCCGTTCGCGATGGCGGGACTCTACGAGCGGTGGGAGCCGCCCGAGCCCGAGACGACGCAGACTGGGCTCGGGGCGTTCGGCGGCGGGTCGGCGGAGAGCGACGACGGCGAGACCGACGGCCCCGTGGAGACGTTCACGATCGTTACGACCGAGCCGAACGACCTCGTCACCGGCCTCCACCACCGGATGGCGGTACTCCTGGCGCCGGACGAAGAGGAGACGTGGCTCCGCGGGGACCCCGACGAGGCCGCCGCGCTGCTGGACCCGTACCCGGCCGACGAGCTGACGGCGTACCCGGTGTCGAGCCGGGTGAACTCGCCCGGAGTCGACGCGCCGGAGCTGATCGAGCCGGTCGGCGGGAAGTAATCCTTTTTTACCTATTTTCCAAATGAAAGGACAGCATGCCCTCCACCCTGCAGATCGGTGTCGCCGGCGGTCCGGAACTGCTCGTTGCCGCCCTCCTCCTCGGGATACTGGTCGTTCCGGCGCTGCTCGTGTCCCTGCTCGTCTATCTGGACGCGACGGACCGGAACAGCCGCCACGCGATCGCGTGGACGCTCGCCGCGCTGTTCGGCGGCGTCGTCGTCTGGGTCCTCTACTTCGCCGTCCGCGACGAGGTCGGTCCGAGCGGGTCGGCCGTGAACGGCGGTCCGAACGGGTCGACCGCGAACGGTTTTCCGTGATCCCGGGGGAGGGCGATCGGCGTTCGGTCGCCGTCGCGTCGCGACGGAGGCCGACCGGTCCTCAGGGCGCGACCATGTCGACGACCGTCTCGTCGTCGACGACCACGTTGTACGCGTCCTCGTCGTCGTTCCAGAGCACGAGGCCGTTCTCGACGAAGACGACCGCGCCGTAGTCGGCCCGCCGGAGGTCCTCGTTGAGCACGGTCTCGCGCGTGCAGACGAGGTAGTGATCCACGGTCTGCGAGCCGTCGCCGACGCGGTAAAGGGCGTTGTCGCCCGCGCTGAGGTCGTGGCTGAGCTTCACCGCGAGAAGGTTCACGCGGTCGGTGACGTGCTCCTCGGAGTCCGCCATCCGCGCGCAGCGGCCGTCGTTCGCCCGGACGTCGACCCGGCGTTTCCCGTCCGGTCGGAGGATCGCGTACGCGAACTGCACGTCGACGTTGACGAACTCGCCCGGCTCGTCGGTCGCGCCGCGGTCGGCGCCCTCGTCGAGCCGCCGCTGGAACGGGGGCGCGTCGAGGTCGTCGGCGACGTCGAACGACCAGCCGCCGTCCGAGGGCGTCGCATCCGGCCACAGCCGGACGGTCGGCGAGTACGTGTCGACGTCGCTCGTCGGCGTGACGACCGCTCGCTCGATCTCCCGGAGCCCCATCGCGGTGTTGCGGTCGGCGGGCGCGAAGGCGGCGACGCTCCCGTCGTCGGCGAGTCGGTCGAGCGCGGCGTCGACCACCGCCACCGGGTCCGCGAGCTCCGAGAGCACGTTCCCGAAGACGACCAGATCGAAGGGGTCGTCGGACGTGAACTCCGCGTCTCTCCCGCCGGTTCCGAGGAACGACTCCGCCGTCGTCTCGTGGATCGTCGCGCGGAAGTTGCGGCCGGTCTCGTCGAGCAGCCGGTCGAGGACGTCGGCCCCGGCGCTCGGCTCGACCGCGTGGTAGTCGACGACGGCGTCGTCTGGGAGGTAGTCGTGGAGGCCGAGCGCGGGCCCGCCCACGCCGGCGCCCACGTCGAGGACGCGGAGCGTCCGGTCGAGCAGCCCGTTCTCCGCGAGGTCGTCGAGGACGTACCCGATCGTCGCGTAGTAGGCGGGGAGGTGGTATATCGCGTAGCCGAGCGCCGCCATCCGACCGTACTCGACGTCGTTCTCGTAGAGGTAGTCGGTCTTCAGCCGCCGGACCGCCTCGCGGAGCTCCGCGCCCGACTCGCCGCGGTGCCAGTTCGCGCCGAACTCGGCGACGAGGAGGTCTTCGAGGGCGAACGCGTAATTTTCGGGGAACGCCGTCGGCGACCACTCGGAGTCGGGGATCGGCCCCTCGGGGACCGGCTCGAAGCTCCCGTCGTCCCGCTCGCGGAGCCGGAGGTCGAACGCCTCCTCGCGGAGCGTCTCGCGGACGACCGCCGGGTGCGGCGTCCCCTCGACGTACTCCGCGATCTCCTCGGGGTCGATCGGCCTGACGTTGCGCAGGTAGTTGGCGTTGTTCCGGACCGCGTCTCTGTCTATCATGGAATCACTGTTGTGGTCGGTCTGCTCACTCGTGGTCGTCGGTCGGTCACTCGTGTCGCTCCCGTCCCTCGCGGTCGCCGCGCGCCGCCTCGTACAGGTCGGCGAACTCGTCCGAGTCGGCGTCGGCGATCTCGCGGGCCGCGGCGGCCACGTCGTCGGCGCCGTCGAAGGCGCGCTGGATCTCGGCGTACACGCCGGGCGCGCCCTCGGTGACGGTGTCGGCGACGTCGTCGAGCGCGGCCGAGACGGGCGTGTGGAACTCCTCGCGCACGTCGTCGCCCGCGAGCCGCCACGCGAGGACGGCCGCGTGCGCGCCGGCCTGCACCGTCTCCATCGCCCGGTCGTGTTCCGCGGCGGTCGTCTCGAACACCTCGTTGCCGCCGGCCTCGATCGCGGCCGCGATCCCCTCGACGACCGGGCCGCCCTCGTCGACCACGCAGGCGACGTTGCCCGGGACCCGCGGCGGCGCGAACAGGGGGTGGAAGCTCGCGCGTTCGAGCCCCGGCGCGTGCTCGCGCATCGCGGCGACCGCGTCGGTCATCTCGCCGGAGACGTCGAGGATCGCCTGATCCGCGCGGGGCGCGTACGCCTCGACCGCGGCCGGGACCGCCGACATCGGCACCGCGAGACACACCGCGTCGTGGGTCGTGTCGCCGTCGACCGGGACCGTCGTCGCGTCCCGCGAGGCGGCGGCGTCGCGGGCGACGTCCGGGTCGCGGTCGGCGAACGCGAGCGTCGCCTCTACCGGCGACTCGTCGGCCGACACCGTGTCGGCGATCCACCGGCCGATCTCGCCCGCGCCCGCGACGAGTATGTCCATCGGTTGCCCGAACGGAGGGCGCGCGAGGCTTAAAAAGGCTCGACTCGGCGACCTACTCCGAGGTCGAACGCTCGGCGTCGCCGCGGAGCCCGAGCAGGCCCTCGCCCGGCGCGAGCGCCCGCACGGCCGGGAACAGCGCCAGCGCGATGGCGAGCTCCAGTCCGCCGACCGCGAGGAACGCCGGCGTGTAGCCGAACGCCTCCGTGGCGCTCCCACCGACGAGGAAGCCCGCGAGGAACCCGAGCGAGCCGAACACGTTGAACAGCCCCATCGCCGCGCCGCGGGCCTCGGGCTCGACGAGGTCGGTGACGAGCGCCATCGTCGCCGGCGCCATCAGCGCGCCGCAGACGCCGACGAGGACCATCAGCCCGGCCGCGAGCGGGTAGACCGGCGCGACGCCGACGCCGACGGTGGCGACCCCGTAGGCGACGGAGCCGACCACGACTGGCAGGAACCGCCCCACCCTGTCGGAGAGCGATCCGAACGGGGACTGGAGCAGCGCGAACGGGACGAAAAAGAGCGCGAGCGTCGCCCCCGCACCGGCCGCCGAGAGGCCGAACGTCCCCGGGTCCTGGAAGTAGTAGACGCCGACCAGCGCGAAGAAGCCGGCCGTGAGCCGGTCGACGAACCCGAACGCCAGCGGAACCAGGAGCCCGCGCGTCGTCCGGGCCCGCGAGAGCACGTGACGGAAGCCGGCGTCCTCACGGCTGTCCTCGACCGACCGCCCGGGCGTCGCCGTCGAGTCGTCGACGATCGACGCGAGCAGCCCCGCGACCGCCAGCACGGCCGCCCCGGCGTACACCGGGTAGAAGGGGTCGAGGTCGGCGAGCGCGCCGCCGACGACGGAGCCGACCGCCGCGCCCAGTCCGATCGCCGTGCCGGCGGCGCCCATGTTCCGCCCGTTGCCGCCGCGCAGATCCATCAGCGACGTGATCGCGAGCGAGAACGCGCCGATCGTGAGCGCACCGCCGACGACGCGGACGACGAGGGCGGCTCGGAATCCGAGTCCGAGCCCCGGAACCGCCGCCAGCGCGAGGTAGGAGGTCGCCCCGCCGAGCGCGCCGGCGACGATCAGCGGGACCCGCTTCCCGAGCGCGTCGCTGGCGGCCCCCCAGACGACCGCGAAGGAGACGAAGGCGCCGAACTCCGCGACGAGGAACCACATCCCGGCGTCGATGCCGGCCGGCGCGCCGAGGGCGACCACGAGGTCCGGCACGCCGGGGTAGAGGAGTACCTGCGATATCAGCACCGCGAGCACGACGGCGCCGAGCAGCCGTCGCTCCCCGCGGTCGTCGTCGCTCATTGCCTTATAAAACGAGTCGAACGGGCAAAAGACCGACGCTACAGGGTCATCGGCGCGAGATACGGGAGGGGGCGTCGTCGTCGCGACTACAGCGCCTCGTCGATCGCCGCCCCGACGGTCGCGGCCTCGTAGGTGTCGACCGGCTCGCCGTTCACGAATATCGTCGGCGTCCCCTCGACGCCCATCGACGTTCCCTCCGACCTGTCGTCCGCCGACGCCTCCCCGTACGCCGCGAACCGCGCGTCCGACATCGCCGCACAGGGGTCAGCGCCCGCGGCCTCGGCGGCGGCGCCGATCGCCTCGCCGCTGTAGCTCCCCTGCGACTCGTAGGCCGCCGAGGCGAACTCGAAGAACGCCTCGGAGCCGTTCCGGGCGCCGACGCCGCGGGCCGCGCTGGCGACGGGGACCGCCCACGTCTCGTTGACGGGGATCGGGAAGTCCCAGTGTTCGTACCGGATCTCGCCGGACTCGACGTACTCCTCGCGGATCGCCGGGAAGTGATCGAGCGTGTAGCTCGCACAGTGACCGCAGGTGAAGTCCTCGAACGCCCGAACGACCACGTCTGACTCGGGGTCGCCGAGGGTCGGCCGGTGGTCGAGGTTCGGGTCCGACGGCTCCGCCAGGTCGCAGTCGTACTCGCCGGTGTCGAGGTCGACGCCGCTGATGTCGAGGGTAGTGCCGCCGCCTCCGCCGCCGAGACATCCCGCCGCGCCGACGACGCCGACCGACGCCGCGCCCGCGAGCAGGGACCGCCGCGTGCGTTCCATGTTGCCCGCTGGGGCCGGAGCGCACTTAACGACTCCGCGACCGGGCGGTGGCGCCCGGCGTGCGACGCACTCGGCGGGTCCGAACGTTTTTGCCGCCGCCTCGCGACCCTGAGGTATGAGCGACTGGGACCTCGACTTACGCGACGCGGAAGAGCAGATGGACGAGGCGTTCGCGGCCGCCGGCGACGTCGTCCTCGGCGTCCTCGACGGCACCACCGATCCCGAGGAGTGGGTCCGCAGCGTCGACTACGGGAACACGCTGGTGTTGTCGATCGACGGCGACCTCAACGAGCTCGCCGCCGGCTTCGCCCGCGAGGTGAAGGACATGGGCGGCGAGCTGATGCACTTCCGCGGGTTCCTCGTGGTCACGCCGCCGGGCGTGAGCATCGACACCGAACGCCTGAGCGACTAAGACGAAGCCGCCGCCTGCGTTTTCGGTGGTTGACACGAGCAAAAGAAGTATGTCACCGGGGTGAGACGGGGGTGATATGAAAGCCGTCGTACTCGCGGGGGGTTACGCCACCCGACTCTGGCCGATCACCGAGCACCGACCGAAGATGTTCCTCCCGGTCGGGGAAAACACCGTCATCGACGAGATATTCGAGGACTTCGAGGCGGACGACCGCGTCGACGAGGTGTTCGTCTCCACGAACGAGCGGTTCGCGGACACGTTCGACGAGTACCTCAGCGACAGCCCGTTCGAGAAGCCGACGCTCTCGGTCGAGGAGACCGTCGAGGAGGACGAGAAGTTCGGCGTCGTGGGGGCGCTCGAACAGCTCGTCGACCGCGAGGGAGTCGACGACGACCTCATCGTCGTCGCCGGCGACAACATGATCAGCTTCGATCTCGCCGAGTTCGCCGACTTCTTCGAGTCGAAGGGGGCGCCGACGCTGGCCGCCTACGACGTCGAGGACCGCGAACGCGCCAAGTCGTACGGGCTCGTCGAACTCGACGGCGACGAGGTCGTGAACTTCCAGGAGAAGCCCGACGACCCGAAGAGCACGCTCGTCTCCATCGCGTGTTACGCGTTCCCGGCGGAGACGCTCCCCGACCTCTCGACGTACCTCTCGGACGGGAACAACCCCGACGAACCGGGCTGGTTCCTCCAGTGGCTCCAGGGGCGCGGCCCGGTTCACGCGTTCACCTTCGACGGCGCGTGGTTCGACATCGGCACCGCCGACAGCTACCTCGACGCGGTCGAGTACGCGCTCGAGGGCGGCACGCTCGTCGCCGACGACGCGACCGTCGAGGGGTCCGACCTCGGCGACGTGGTCCACGTCATGTCGGGCGCGACCGTCACCGACTCGACGCTCGACCGCTCGGTCGTCTTCCCGAACGGGACGATCACCGACTCCGATATCCGTAACTCCGTCATCGACGAGGGCGTCACGCTGGAGGGCGTCGACCTCTCCGGCGCGCTGATCGGCTCGTACACCTCGATCACCGACGGCGACGACTTCTGACCGACGGCTTCTGACCGACGGCGACCGAACCGCTCGTCGGGTGCGACGTTACCTGCCTTCCGACCGCTCGCCCGCCGAGCCGCCGGCCTGTCGGTGGGTGTGGTGATAACAGTCGAGCGCGGGGCCGTCGCCGTCGCTCGCGGGATCGAAGCACACACGCTGATACCGCTCGTTGTCGAGCAGGTTGACGACGAACCCGTCGGCGTGGCGAGACACCGACTCGTAGGGATCGCCGCAGGCGGGGCAGGCGTCCGGCGTGTCCTCGGGAACGTGCATGGTGATCGCGCAGCCGCGTAGCTCCGGGTACGGGTCAGACGAGTAAAACGGATCCGGCGGTGGAGGCCGAACCGGTAGCTGGTTTACGACCCGTTCCCGCCGTCGCTCCCGCTCCCGGCTTCGACGCCGAGCGCGTCGAACAGCTTCCGGCGGACCGCCTCCTCGGTGAGGTGGAGGAGGGTGTCGCGGTTCTCGCCGCTCGCCTCGATACCGGTGAAGATGCCGAGCGGGATCTCCAGCGACCCCTGCGTGGAGTGACCGGCGGCGTCGCCCATCTCCGAGAACGCCTCGTCGAGGACGTTCCCGATGTTCAGGCGGATGTCCTTCGAGCGCGCGGCGAGGTAGATCGTGTCGTCGGCGATCCCGAGGACGGCGGTCGTCGTGATCCCCTCCAAGTTCAGCAGGTGTTGGGCGGCCTGCGCGAGCGCCTCCCGGTCCCGGATGAAGCCGGCCGTCGAGAAGAGGTGGCTCCCCTGCACCTCGCGGTTCTGGATCGCCTCCGCGAGCACGTCCAGCGTCTCGGGGCTCATCGACGGCGACTCCACCTGTTCGAGCGTGTCGTGGTTCGCGAACGGGTGGAGGTACGCGGCCGCGGTCAGGTCCGCGGGCGTCGTGTCCCGCTTGAAGTCGAGCGTCTCGGCGCGGATCCCGTACAGGAGCGCGGTCGCGACCGCCTCGGTCGGCGACTGGTCGAACTCCTGGAGGTACTTCGTGAGGATTGTCGACGTCGAGGAGACGTTGGTCCGCACGTCGACGAACCGGGCGTCGAACGGGACGTCCGCCTTCAAGTGATCGATGTACACGTCGATCCCGACGTCGAAGTCGAAGCCGTCGTCGGCCGACTTCGCGAGGTCGACCGCGGCGACCGTCTCGTACTCCGAGAGGTCGGGCGCGTCCGACCGCGCCACGAGGTCGATCCCGAGGAGGTTGACGAACGCCCGGTTCTCCTGGTGGCCCACGTCCCCCGAGTAGAGGATGTCGGCCTCGACGCCGAACGCGTCCGCGATCGCCTGGAGCGCTGTCGCCGACGCGATCGAGTCCGGCTCCGGGTTGTCGTGGGTCAGGATCGCCATCCGGCCGCCGCCCTCCTCGATGATCTCCGCGAGCTGGCGCGCCATGTACTCCAGCTCGCCCGTTTCGAGCGACTGGAGGGCGCTGTCGGCGATCACCGTCGAGGGGTTGATCACCACGTCGGCGCCGCGGTCGCGGAGCTCGTCCTCGCTGACGGGGTCGGAGGCGCGGACGACGACGTGGTGGTCGCCGCCGACGTCGCGCACCGCCGAGACGGCCGCCTTGTTCGCCTCGACGTCGCTGGCGAGGATCAGCACGATGTCGCGGTCGTCGAGCTCCGCGACAACGTCGGGCTCGGCGATGTCCTGCACGCGGGCGTTGAGGTCCTGGTCGCGGAGCGCCTCGACGCGGCTCTCGTCGCGGTCGAGGATGAGCACGTCCTTGCCGCGGTCCGTCAGCTCCTCCGCGACGGCGTGTCCGACGCTTCCACAGCCGAGGATCGCGTATCGGGTCCGCGCGGATCCGGATGCCCCACTACTCATTGCACGTGATTTCCCCGGGACCACACTTAACGAGTGCGCTCTCCGCGTGGGACGGGGAGCGGCGCCGGCTTCGGGCGACTCCGACGACGACGCTGGCAGGGGGACCCACCGACGAGAAATGACCGTGACACCGCGTGAATCGACGCCGCCGAATGAAAAGGTCTTTTACGTCGACACGGGTAGAATTCGGTGAGGGCCGGTAGCTCAGTTAGGGAGAGCGACGGACTCTTAATCCGTCGGTCGCGTGTTCAAATCGCGCCCGGCCCGCTTCTGCGAGGAGCACTCCGCGACGAGCGAAGCGATTCGCGCGATTTGAAGTAGAGAAGTCGCAGCGCGAGCGAAGCGAGCGATCGTCTTCTCGTAGTTCAACATTCGCGCCCGGCCCGCTTTCTGAAGGACGGATACCGAGTCAGCGAGCGATGAGCCACTTAGGTAGCCGTCGCAGCGCGAGGGGCCCGAGCGAGCCCGCTCACTCCAAGAACCGCGACTGGACGTCTTCGGACGGCATCATACACCGGTCCTTCTTGCCGAACCACCGGTATCGGTGGTCGGCGACGAAGTCGTAGAGACGGTCGCGGACCGATCGGGGCAGGTACCGGAACGGCGAGAGGAGCCGGTAGAAACCGCCCAGTCCCGTCGCGATCCGGAGTATCGCCGCCGACTTGACGTAGCTCTCTCCGTCCTCGATCAGGACGACCGAGTCGAGCTCGTCCCTCGGCAGGTCGTGCTCGGCCAGCAGCGCCTGTCCGACGTCGGACTGCAGTGAGGCGAACCGGTACTTGCCCTCGTCGTCGCGCGGGAGAATGAACTGCACGAACCCGCTACAGAGGTTGCAGACGCCGTCGAAGAGCACGATCGCGTCGGCCTCAGCGGTCTCTGCGTCCATCGGTATGGTCGTACGCACCCGCCCCAGTTCACGCTTCCGGTCGCCGCGGCCCCGACTGTATCCCGCTCGCGGCCGACGCGGCGAGAGTCAAACGAACGTTTCAATATACAACAAGCTTATCCCGGCCGAACTGAGATTCCTGCTGAACTCTCCGCTACGAAATTATGGAACGAACGCCCTCCACCGACACCGCTCGGTCCCGACTCTCGAACGCCGTCGATCGGCTCTCCGCGGCGCTCGCCGCGCGAGTCGCGGTCGACCTGCGCGCGCTCGCCGCCTTTCGGATCGGGCTCGCGACGCTGTTGCTCGCCGACCTCGCGCGGCGCTCGCGTTCGCTGACGGCCTTCTACACCGACTACGGCGTGCTCCCGCGACGCGCGTACGTCGTGGACTACTCGACGACTCCCCTTTGCCGCACACGCTCTCGGGGAAACCGTGGGCCGGCGCTGCTGTTCGCCGTCGCCTGGCGCGTTGCCCTCACCTCCTCGTCGGGTATCGACGCGGCGCGGTGGCGCTCGTCTCCTGGCTGCTGCTGCTCTCCGTGCAAGCCCCGGCAACCCGCATGGTGTTGAACGCGGGGGACAGCCTGCTGCCATGCTGCTTATCTGGAGCGTGTTCTCCCGCTCCGCGAGCGCTGGTCGCGTCGACGCGCCCGGCGGGGGCGGGCGGGTCGGGACGGATCCGACGCGAGTCCGCGGCTGAAGAGCGACGCCGACTCCGCGACGCGGAACGACGCCGGCTCCGAGACATCCGGTCCGACCGGCCCCGCCGTGGCGAACGTCGCCACGATGGCGGTCCTGCTCCAGATGCTGATCATGTACGTGACGAACGCCGTCCACAAGCGCGGGGGCGACCTCTGGATGAGCGGCGAGGCGGTCGCGTACGTCATGCAGGCCGACCACTTCACCTACCTGCTCGGCAATCACATCGCCGAGTTCCACGGCCTGCTGCGCGTGCTCACGGTCGCGTGGCTCGCCCTGCTGTTCGCGTCGCCCCTGCTGCTCCTGCTCAGCGGCGTCCCGCGCGCCGCGATCGCCTCGCTGTTCGTCGGTATGCACCTCGGGATGGCGGTCACGATGCGGATCGATCTGTTCCCGATCGCGGTCGTCGTCGGCTTCATCCCGTTCTTTCAGACGGCGGTCTGGGACGCCGCCGAACGCGCCGTCGCCAGTCTGGGGTGGTCGACGCCGCTCGCCCGCTGGCGCGCCCGTCTCGAGTCCGCGGCGAGAGCGATTCCGTCGCTCCCTCGGCGCGCGCCGTTCTCACGCCCGGTCGCGCCGGGACGCCTCGACGGTCTCCGCGATGCGGACCTCACCGGGACGCTCGCCGGCGGACGCGTCCTCGTCTCGACGGTCCTGCCGTACGTGTTCCTCGTGTTGATCGTTCTCTCCGGGGCGCAGGCGGTCGATTACGCCGAGGTCCCCGAACCCGGTGAGGACGTCTTGGAGGCCGTCGACATGGACCAGTCGTGGCGGATGTTCGCCCCCGATCCCACCCACACGACCCGATGGTTCGTCGCGCCCGGAACCCTCGAAAACGGGACCGAACGGGACGTGTTACGGAACTCGGCGGTCGATTTCGAACGGCCGCCGCGTGCGGAGGCCACCTACCCCACCTCGCGCTGGCGGAAGTACCTCGGGAACGTCCGCTCCACCGACAACGAGAACCACCGCTCGTACCTCGCGAACTACCTCTGTGCGGACTGGAACCGTTCCCACGAGACGCGCGTCGAGAACGTGACCGTCTACCAGCGGTACGAGCGAGCCGATCCCTACAACGGAACGGTCGAGGCCGAGGGAAAGGTGAAACTGATCGAGTACGACTGCTCGGGCGAGTTCGTCCAGAACGAGTGAGGGCCCGGTCGGGCTCATCGGAGGATCGGTCCGGACCCGCCCGTCCGAAGCCGTCGAGTGGGCCGGCGGTTCCCCGACGCGACGTTTTATACTCGCCCCCCGCGATCCGTCGGTCATGACCACGCTCGACGACGCGACGGCCCTGGTGACCGGCGCGAGCTCCGGAATCGGCGAGGCGACGGCCCACGCGCTGGCGGCGCGGGGCGCGAACGTCGCGCTGCTGGCTCGCCGGCGCGAGGCGCTGGAGTCGCTGGCGGCGGATTTGGAGGCGGAACACGACGCGAACACGTTAGTCGTCGACGGCGACATCCGCGACCGGGCGACGAGCGAGGCGGCGGTCGAGGCGGTGATCGACCGGTTCGGCGGGGTCGACGTCGTCGTCTCCAACGCGGGGGTCGGCCGCGGCAGCGACGTGGCGGAGATGACCGACGAGGAGTACTTCGCCATGCAGGAGACGAACGTCGACGGGACGTTCTTCCTCACGCGGGAAGCGCTCCCGCACCTGACGGAGAGTCAGGGGACGCTCGTCGTCGTCGGGAGCTTCGCGGGCCAGTACCCGCGGTCGTTCAATCCGGTGTACGCCGCGACGAAGTGGTGGGTGCGCGGCTTCGCGCACAGCGTCGCGGCGCAGGTCGGCGACGAGGGGGTCGCCGTCTCCGTCGTGAACCCCTCCGAAGTGCGCACGGAGTTCGGCAGTGAGGACGGCGAGCCGTTCGAGGAGCGGTTCGAACCCGGCACGGTGACTGAGCCCGAGGAGGTGGCCGAGGCGATCGCCTTCGCGGCCACGCGCGAGGGGTCGTCGGCACAGGAGATCGACCTCTTCCGGCGGGACAAGTTCGGCGACGCGCTGTCGTAGAGCGGCCGGGACAAGTTCGGCGACGGTCCGGTCTCGGTCGTCGTCGGGAGTGTCGATCGGTGCGCCACACTCCGGACAGGAGTCGTCGACCCGCGTTACCGCGAGGTCACACTCGAGGCAGAACCGACGGTCGCAGGCGGGGTCGCCCACGCCGGGAGAACGCTGTGGCCGATTCATAACTCCGTCGACGATCCGGCCACGTCCGTCGGATCGAAACCCACTTTGACCGCCTGCGCGCCGATCCGGTGTGAACAACGCGGACGCCGGGAACGGGGCGATCCGATCACAGTTCTGGGCGCTCTACCTCACGCGGTTCGCCGAGGGGTTCGGCTTCATCACCCTGATCACGCTTCTCGGGCCGTACATCAACGCGCTCGACCCGCAGGCGACGACGGCGCTGGGCGTCTCCATCTCCGCCGGGTTCATCATCGGGATGTACACTACGGGGTTCACGCTCGCACAGACCGTCGCCGTGGTCCCGCTGGCGTGGGCCGGCGATCGGTTCGACAAGCGGACGGTCCTGCTCGTCGTCCTCGGCGTCGGCGCCGGCGTCTACGCTCTGTTCCCGCTCGTCGACTCCTCCGCCTCGTTCATCCTCGTCCGGGCCCTGCAGGGACTCGTCGTCACCGGGGCGGGACTGATGACGCTGTCGCTGGTCGGCCAGATCGCTGACGTCGGGACGCGAGCGGACAAGATCGGCAAAGCGAACGCCGCCTCCTTCGCCGCCTCGATCGCCGGGTCGCTGTCGGCGGGCGCGATCTACGACGCGCTCGGCTTCGGCCCGATCTTCGCGATCATCTCCGGGCTGATGGTCGTCGGGTGGGTCGTCACGTGGCTCGTCTTGGACGACGACGACACCAGGGTGGAGGGGTTCCCCTTCTCGGAGCTCGCGGTCAACCGGAAGATCCTCACGATCACGGGGTTCCGCGCGCAGTACGCCTTCGCCGTCACCATGGTCCGGACCTGGGTGCCGATCTACGCCGGGACGTCGATGACCGGCGGCGGCCTCGGCGTCGCGGCCGTCGCCATCGCGGTGACGGTCACCGCCGAGAAGGCGACCAACATGGTGGGCCAGCTGTTCACCGGTCGGCTCTCGGACGCCTACGGTCGCTCGCTGTTCGTCTTCACCGGGGGCGGCGCGTACGGCCTGATCGCGATGGTGATCCCGTTCTCCGCCGCAATCGGGACCGCGCTCGGGGCCGACGTGACGCTGCCGGTCCTCGGAGAGTTGCCGCCGGCGTACCTGCCCCTCGTCGCCTTCTCGGGACTGCTCGGCGTCGCCGACTCCTTCCGCGAGCCGGCCAGCATGGCGCTGTTCGCCGTCGAAGGGACCGACGACGGCGGCGTCGCCTCCAGCTTCGGGATCCGCGAGCTCGTCTGGCGGCCCGGCTCCGTGGCGGGACCCCTCATCGCCGGCTGGCTGATGGTCGAGGTGAGCATGGCGTCCGTCTTCCGCGTCGGCGGCGCGTTCGCGGTCACCGGCGTGTTGACCTTCCTCGTGCTCCTCGCACGCGATCACGGACGCGCGGCGCTGACGGCGTGGTAGCGGACCGCGACAGCGACGCGATGGCAGACGGCGACGGCAACGCGGGGGGTCTTTCCAGTTCCTACCGCTTCCGCAGCGCGGCGCGGTAGTGGTACCCGTTCTCGTCGTCGCCGCGGGCGACCTCCTCGACCGCCCAGCCCGTCCCGACCGCGGCCTCGCGGAGGCGCGCGGGGCTGAACAGCCGGAGCTGGAGGATCGGGTTCGTCTCGCCCTCGTACTCGAAGAACATGACGCGGTGCGCGAGCCCCGGCGTCGGGTCGTCCCGGTAGCCGACGAGGTCGGCGGTCGCCGGGTGCGTCGGGTCGTAACAGTCGACGACGGCGGTCGCGTCCGGCGTCGTCACGTACGCGAGGTCGCCGAGGAACTCGGTGAGTCCCCGCATCGATCCCGCGAGCCCGATCTGGGTCCCGTTCGCGAGCGCCGAGCCGAACCGGTCGCGCGGGAACGCCTCGCGCAGGGCGAACATGTCGCCCTCGCGGGCGTCCTCGACGCCGCGCTCCCGCATCGTCTCGACCAGCGCGGGGCTCGGCTCGATCGCCACCGTCTCGAACCGCTCTTGGAAGTACAGCGCGTGTCGCCCGGTCCCGGCGCCGAGGTCGACGAGCGGACCCCGCAGGCGGGACGCCAGCCACTCGTGGGCCGGGTCCTCGCTCGGGTCGAAGTCGGCGAAGTAGAACGCCTCGATCGGGTGTTCGACCGTCTCCTCGGCGTCCCGGTGCAGGAGGGGCTCGTCCCGTTCGCCGCGGAAGTGGTCTCGGATCGCGCGGCCGAAGGCGTCCGTCATGCGTCGAGAGTGCGGGGTCACCGTGAAAAGTCGCTCGCGAGTGAGTCAGACAGACGCATGGCCCCCACGCGTCCCTCGATCGGCGACTCAGTCGTCGGTCGGGCGTCTCCGGTCACTCAGTCGTCGGTCGGGCGTCTCCCGCGATTCAGTCGTCGCTTTCGGCCGGCCTCTCGTCGGTCGCGTCGCCGACCCGCTGCGTCTCGCTGTCGACGCTGATCCCCTCCCAGTCGTCGTCGGTGTGGAACCCCTCGCGCTCCTTGGCGCCGGGCGCGACGCGGATGAACTCGGCCTCGGTGCGGGCGCGCCCGATCGTGTGCCCGCCGCAGTACGACAGCCCCGAGCGGATCCCCTGACAGAACTCCTTGGCGACGGCCGCGACCGGCCCCTTGTACGGCGTCAGCGCTTCGACCCCCTCGTCGGCGACCACGTCGGTCCCCTTGTCGTCGCGGTCCTCGGCGGCGGCGGTCGTCGCCATCCCCCGCGAGCGCTTGTACCGCGTGCCGTCGACCTCGACGACCGCGCCGGGCGCCTCCGTCGTCCCGGCGAAGAGGCTCCCGAGCATCACGGTGTCGGCGCCCGCCATCAGCGCCTTCACCGCGTCGCCGGAGGTGCGGATCCCGCCGTCGGCGCAGATCGTCGCGTCCAGGTCCTCCGCCGCCGTCGCGCAGTCGTCGACGGCGGTGAGCTGCGGGACCCCGGCGCCCGCGACCTTCCGCGTGGTGCAGTGCGAGCCGGGGCCGATCCCGACCTTCACGCAGTCCGCGCCGGCGGCCGCGAGGTCCGCGACGCCCGCGGGCGTCGCGACGTTGCCGGCGACGAGGTCCGTCTCCGGGAACTCCTCGGCGATCGCCTCGACCGCGTCGATCGTCCGCTCGAGGTGCCCGTGCGCGACGTCCACGACGACGGCGTCCACGTCGGCCGCGACCAGCGCGGCGCTCCGGGCCACGTAGTCCTCGTTGATCCCCACGGCCGCGGCGACCCGCTCGCCCGCGGCGGCGACGCGTTCGACCCGTGCCGCCTGTTCGTCGACGGTGAGAAACCGGTGAAGCACGCCGAGTCCGCCGGCGCGAGACAGCTCGATCGCCAGCTCCGCCTCGGTGACGGTGTCCATCGCCGCCGAGACGAGCGGCGTCTCCAGTTCGAGGCTCGGCGTGAACGGCGTCGAGAGGTCCACGTCGCTCCGGCTGTCGACCGGCGACCGCTGCGGGACGAGCAGCACGTCCCCGTAGCTCAGTCCGGTTCGTAGATCGTTCATCCCCTACCAAGGAGAGGGACCCGTATTAATAAACCCCGCGCTGGCGAGTCGGGTGTGGGCCGGAGCGAGCGGGTGCGGCGCGCTCCCGACCGCTCAGAACCCCTGCTCGGCCAGCGCGTCCGCCAGCGCCGCCAGCACGTACTCGACGTTCTTCCGGCGAGCGGAGTGACCCATACAGCCGATCCGCCAGATGTCGCCTTCGAGGTCGCCGAGCCCGGAGGCGATCTCGAGGTCGTACTCCGCGAGGAGGCGGTCGATGACGACGCCGTCGTCGACGCCGTCCGGGACGCGCACGGCGTTCAGGCTCGGCAGCCAGTACTCCTCGGCGGCGTTCATCTCAAGTCCGAGGTCCCGCAGGCCGGCCTTCAGCTCGCCGGCGACGTCGCGGTGGCGGGCCCACCGTTCCTCGATCCCCTCCTCGGCGACGAGTCGGAGCGCCTCGCGGAGCGCGTACACGTTCGTGATCGGCGCGGTGTGGTGGTACGCGCGGTCCTCCCCCCAGTACCCCTCCAGCAGCGAGAGGTCGAGGTACCACGAGCGGGCCGGCTCGTCGCGCGAGAGCACCTTCTCCATCGCCCGGTCGTTCAGGGTGAGCGGGCTCGCGCCGGGCGGACAGGAGAGGCACTTCTGCGGGCCGGAGTAGGCGGCGTCGACGTCCCACTCGTCGACGCGCATCTCGACGCCACCGAGCGAGGTGACGCAGTCCGCGATCACGTACGCGTCGTGGGCGTGCGCGATATCGGTCAGCGCGGGCACGTCCGGCTGGCGGACGCCGGTCGACGTCTCGGCGTGGACGAAGCCGAAGACGTCCGGCTGGTGCTCGTCGAACGCGCGCTCCACGTCGACCGGATCAAGGGGCTCGCCCCACGGCGCGTCGACCTCGACGACGTCGCCGCCCGCGCGCTCGGCCATCGACCGCATCCGCCCGCCGAAGTAGCCGTTCGTGGGCACCAGCATCGTGTCGCCCGGCTCGACGAGGTTCCCGATCGCGGCCTCCATCGACGCCGACCCCGTCCCCGAGACCGGGATCGTCCACTTGTTGTCGGTCCGGAAGGTGTACCGGAGCAGTTCCTGGACCTCGTCCATGATCTCGACGAACGAGGGGTCGAGGTGACCGACGAGCGGCGTGCTCATCGCCTTCAGCACCCGCGGGTGAACGTCGCTCGGACCCGGCCCCATCAGCGTGCGATCGGGCGGCGTCAGCTCCCCGACGTCGGGCGGCCGTTCGTCGACCGTCGGAACCTGATTCGACATACGCGACAAACGAAGCGGAGATGATAAAAACGCGACGGAACGCGCAACGGGATCCCCAACCGAACCGCACCGGCTCGGGGGTCGCGCGCGGCCCGCGTCAGTCGTCGCCGACGAAGTCCGGCTCGGTCCGCTTCTCGTCGCGCTCCGCGACGAGGTGGTCGACGAAGGCGTCGAGTTCGACGTCGCCGCGCTGGTTCTCGAAGCGGTCGCGCACGGAGACGGTCCCGGACTCCTCCTCGTCGTCGCCGACGATGACCATGTACGGGAGCCGGTCGTCGTGGCCCGCCCGGATCTTGCGGCCGACGGTCCAGTCGCGGTCCTCGACCTCGACGCGGAAGCCGGCGTCTTCGAGCTCGTTTTTCACGCGGTGCGCGTAGCCGAGCGTCCCGTCGGAGACGGGGAGGATGCGGACCTGTTCGGGCGCGAGCCACAGCGGGAAGTCGCCGTCGAAGTGCTCGACGAGCACCATGAAGAAGCGCTCGTAGCTCCCGTACAGCGCGCGGTGGATCATCACCGGCTGGTGGTCCTCGTTGTCCTCGCCGGTGTAGGTCAGGTCGAACCGGTCGGGCATGTTGAAGTCGAGCTGGACGGTGGGGCCGTCCCAGACGCGGCCGAGGGCGTCCTCGAAGCCGAAGTCGATCTTCGGGCCGTAGAAGGCGCCGTCGCCCGGCTCGACGTCGTAGTCGTAGCCGCCGGACTCGAGCACGTCGCGGAGCTGCTCCTCGGCCGACTCCCAGATCTCGTCGCCGCCGACGGACTTGTCTGGGCGGGTCGCCAGCGCGACCTCGACGTCCAGGTCCAGCGTCTCCACGACCTCGAAGATCATCTCGATGACGGACTCGATCTCCTGGCGGATCTGGTCCGGACGGACGAACAGGTGCCCGTCGTCGATGGTGAACGACCAGACGCGCGAGAGCCCGGAGAGCTCGCCGCGCTGCTCCTTCCGGTACACCTTCCCGTTCTCGAAGTAGCGCTGCGGGAGGTCGCGGTACGACCACGACTGCTGGTCGAAGATGGTCGCGTGGCCCGGGCAGTTCATCGGCTTGAGCCCGTACTCCTCGTCGTTGACGTCGAGGAGGAACATGTCGTCCTTGTAGTTCTCGTAGTGTCCGGACTGCTTCCACAGCTCCGTCCGGAACACGTGGGGGGTCTCGACCTCCTCGTAGCCGTTCTCGCGGTTGAGCTCGTTGGCGAAGTTCGAGAGCTCGCGGAGCACGGTCTTCCCCGGCGGGTGATACAGCGGGAGCCCCGGCCCGGTCACCGTCGGGATCGAGAAGAGGTTCATCTCCTGACCGATCTTCCGGTGGTCGCGCTCTAACGCCTCCTCGCGCAGTTCCAGGTGCTCCTCGAGGTCGGACTCGGACGCGAACGCGGTCCCGTACACGCGGGTGAGCGTGTCGTTCTCCTCGTCGCCGCGCCAGTAGGCGGCGGAGACCTCCAGTAAGGCCGCCGCGCCGATCTCGCCGGTCGACTCCACGTGCGGGCCCTGACAGAGGTCCTGCCAGTCGTCCTGCACGTAGAAGGTGACCTCCTCGTCGTCGGCTTCCTCCTCCAAGATCTGTCGCTTGTACTCGTTGTCGGCGTAGATCTCCGTAGCCTCCTCGCGGGACCGGACCTCGCGTTCGATGTCGTAGTCGGCCTCGATGATCGCCTCCATCTCGTCCTCGATGGCGTCGAGGTCGTCCTCGTCGAGGTCGACGTCGGTCACGTCGTAGTAGAACCCGTCGTCGGTCGGGGGGCCGATGGTGAGCGTCGCCTCGGGGTGGAGCCGCTGAAGGGCCTGCGCGAAGACGTGGGCGGCGGAGTGGCGAAGCACGGTGAGGTACTCGTCGGACTGGTCGGTGACGATCTCGATCCGCGCGCCGTCGTGGACCTCGGCGTGCTTCTCGACGAGTTCGCCGTCGATCTTCCCCGCCACGGTGTCGCGACCGAGCCCGGGGCCGATCTCGAAGGCGACGTCCTCGACTGTCGCCCCCGCCGGAACGTCCAGCTCTGATCCGTCCGGAAGGACGACCGTCACGTCGGCCTGCGCATCGGTCTCGCTCATACCTCTTCGGAACCGGACGAGGGGCATAAGTTTGTTCGATCCCCGGCACGCCGCCACTCACCGGCACGGCGTCACTCACCGGACCGGCGTCGCACCCTGATCGACGCGCTCATGGAAACACGCAAAAGGGGCGGCAACGATCTCGGGAACATGACGACCCATCGGGAGCCCCTGTCGTCGGTGTTGGAGACGATCGGGGAGACGCCGCTCGTCCGGGTGCACGACTCGCCGGACGCGGTGCCGGTGTACGCGAAGCTGGAGTCGTTCAACCCCGGCGCGAGCGTCAAAGACCGGATCGGGAAGCACATGCTCGAACGCATGCTCGAGCGCGGCGACGTCGGGGAGGGCGGCACCGTCGTCGAGCCGACCGCCGGCAACACCGGGATCGGGCTGGCGGTCGCGGCGAAACAGCTCGGGCTGAACGCGGTGTTCGTCGTCCCCGAGCGGTTCTCCGTCGAGAAACAGCAGCTCATGCGCGCGCTCGGCGCGGAGGTCGTCAACACCCCGAGCGAGGACGGGATGGGGTTCGCGATAGATCGCGCACACGCCATCGCGGAGGAGCTCGACGACGCGGTCGTCCCCCAGCAGTTCTCGAACCCGCTCAACGCCGAGGCCCACTACGAGACGACCGCCCCCGAGATCGACGAGGCGCTGGACGGCGAGGTGGGCGCCGTCGTCGCCGGCTGCGGCACGGGCGGGACGCTGATGGGAATGGCCCGCTACTTCCGCGAGCGCGACCCCGGCACGCACGTCGTCGCGGTCGAGCCCGCCGGCTCCGCGTACCGCGAGTTCCTCGGCGAGGAGGTCGAGCACGAGGAGTACAAGACCGAGGGGATCGGCACCCACGACATCGACCGCAACGAGCTTTTCGACCCGGACGTCGTCGACGACATCGTCACCGTCCCCGACCGCGAGGTCCACGAGGAGATGGGCCGACTCGCGGCCGAAGAGGGACAGCTCGTCGCCTCCTCCGCCGCGGCGAACGCCATCGCGGCCAAGCGGGTCGCCCGCGACATCCGCGACGGCGCGATCGACGCGCCCCACGACACGGTGGCCACCGTCTTCTGCGACTCCTCCGAGCGCTACCTCTCGAAGGGCGTGTACCGCTCGTTCGAGGAGTGGGAGGGCTAGTCGCGACTCGGGCCGGGCCCTATCCGCGGAGGCGGCCGTGTTCGATCTTCATACAGCGGTCCTGTACCACGGTTATCCCGTCGGCCTCCGCGGCCGCGGCCGCCTCGTCGTGGGTGATCCCGAGCTGGAGCCAAGCCGCGCCCGCGTCGCCGCGCGCCGCGTGTCGCTCGCGCACCGCGTCGAGGATCTCGGGCACTTCCTCGCTCGGGCGGAACACGTTCACGATGTCTATCTCGGCGTCGACGTCCGCGAGCTCGTCGTGCGCCGGCTCACCGAGGACCTCGTCGGCGAACGGGTTCACCGGAACGATTCGATAGCCGTGCCGCTGGAGGTACGCCGGCACGTCGTGAGCCGCCTTGCCGGTGGTCGTGGAACAGCCGACGACGGCGATCGTGTCGGCGTCGAGCAGTCGGTCGAGTCCCTCGTCGTCGGTGACGGGCATAGCTTAGCGTTCGCAGCGGCGGCGATTAAATCCATCACTCGAACTCGATGGCCGGCGGAGCGATCGAGGCCACAGCGATCGAGGCCGCAGCGATCGAGCCCGGCCCGGCCGGAGTCGGGGAGGTCGAAACGAGAAGAAGAGGTATCGAACCGGCTGATTCAGGCCAGCCGAATCTCGGGCTCGCCGTCCTCGGAGAGCGTGATGACGCCGTCGAAGAGCTGTTTGAGGGTGTTCATCGCCTGGTCGTCGTGGGAGGTCGAGTCGATGCTGAACAGCCCGAGTCCGTTCACGCTCTGGATGCGCCCGGTGAACACGTGAAGGAACCGAAACACCGTCTGGAGGTCCGAGTACATCAGCAGCGTCGACAGCGAGTGGACCATCACGCGGTTCTCTTCGATGCCGCGGTCGCCGAACGCCTGCAGGAACTCCGAGAGCTTGATCCCGATTCCCGTCATATCCACCGGCGAGGAGGCGTACTTGATCCGATCCGACTCGCGGGCGTCGCTGACGCCTTGTTGGCGCGTGACGCAGTCGACGACGGCGACCGGCTTTCCCCCGTAGGGCGTCCGCTTCTCGTATTCTTTCAGGACGCGGTCGGCGCCGTCCTTCGTGGTCACGACGATCGCGCCGTCGCCGCGGTCGGTCCCGGCGGCCAACACGTCCATCATCATGGACCGCTTGCCGGTCAGCGGCGGGCCGGTGAGGAGGAGGTTCGTCCCGGGGTCGACCTCCTCGTCGAAGTGCGGCCTCAGATCATACATGGGCGCACCTCGACGACGGGAGCGAACCGGGCCACTCATTCGGCTGGCAGGCCGGACGACCAAGACACATCTACTAAGAGATACATACCCAGTCCCGATAATATTCTTTTTGATCGCTCGCGGTCACGAACCCGAGAGCCGTCGATGACGACTATCCGACGCTTCCGAACCGCGGGACTTAAAACGTCTAACGAGATAGCAAACGGTACGGGCGCTTAGCTCAGTCTGGATAGAGTGCTTGGCTTCGGACCAAGCTGTCGCGGGTTCAAATCCTGCAGCGCCCATATTTTTGAGGATGTAATCGCCTGACCGCGGCGGGTTATGTTCCTATCGAACACAGCGCCGGTGCTTTCGTTCGATGTGTGAACGATCGAGTGAACGTCACGGGAGTTCGCGTACAGCCAAACTGGTGGTAGATGAGAAAATCAATCGCCGACTGATGTCACGGTCGCTGCTCCGGTAGGAATCCCGGGACAGAGGCCATCTATAGTCTGTCAAATATCTCATGCTGAATATAGAGGATTTGTACAGCAAGGGGTTAATTAGAAGTGAGGTATGAAATAGCTGAACCTACATGGCGGAAAAGAGTGATCCACCCAAACATATATGAAGATTCATTATATAAATTTACTTTATGAGATACTTTGTCACTGGTGGTACCGGGTTCATTGGTACTCATCTCGTGGAGATCCTCGTGAACGATGGGCATGAAGTAGTTGTGCTTACCCGTGACCTCACTAAGGCTGAACATCTACCAGAACCCGTTGAAATAATTGAGGGTGACATTACAGATAAAGAGAGTATGCGCGACGCCATGGATGGCGTCGATGGAGTGTTCCATCTGGCTGCTTGGTTCCAAGTCGGGCCTGGGCCATGGAATGCTGAGAAGGCCGAACGCATCAACGTCGATGGGACCCGTAATGTTCTCGAATTGATGGACGAGCTGGACGTGCCAAAGGGCGTCTACGTGAGCACCGTCGGAGTCTACGGTAATACGGGCGGCGAATACGTCACTGAATCATACCGATCTCCAAATACCTTTAGATCGGTGTATCAGCGAACGAAATGGCAGGCACACTACGAGGTCGCGGAGCCGATGATTGACGATGGACTTCCACTGGTAATAGTCTCACTCGGAGCGATTTTTGGACCAGGCGACAAGGATTACGGTGGCACTCCACGGACTGGCTTTACTGGCTACCTCAAACAAGAACTCCCGATGATCCCGAATGATTTCGTCCTCCCGTTCGACTACGTTGAGGACACAGCCGCAAACATCAAACGGGCAATGGACGAGGGCGAGCTAGGGGAAGAATACATCATTGCGAGCGAACCGCGTAACTTCGTCGATGTCTTTGATCTCGCGGAACGACTTACAGGGATTCCGGCTCCGCGGGCGGTGCCCGGGACGGTCTTTCAGTTGATGAGTTACGGGGTGGCAGGACTGGAGTCCTTCACTCGTCCACCGGAAGGGTTTGAAAGCGAGCTACTCGGCTTTTTCGCTACTGGTGGAGTGCTCGTCGATAACTCGAAGGCCAAACGCGAACTCGGAATCGACCATCGGCCTTTCGAAGAATCACTGCAGCGATACCTCGAATGGGAGATCGAACAACAGGGCCTAGAGCCGAAGATCACGGAAGAAATTGCCTAAAAACCACGAGTAGGGGTTTTATGATATCTACCTCGATGTCCGATTTTGAAATGATCGGACTTCCGACCTCAGCTAGCTAAACAGGTCTATTTACACTCAGTCCTCTCCAACTCGAAAACGAGTAAGAATCGATCTCACCTATCTGTAAGACCAAGCTGCTCGATCACCTCGTGGAAATCGTAGTAGAGGCGATCTTCTTGCACTTTGCCGTTCGTGATCAGGATCTTTGCCATCCCACTGATCTCGATGGTGCGCTCGGTCGGGGAAATCCCATTATATTCCCCTTCGTGTGTGGCCGTCACCGTCCATTCCTTCACCACCACCCCGTCGTTAGCGAGCACATTGTCCATCGTGACGTGCCAATCGGGGAATCCCGCTCGAAGCTCTCGGAGGTACGCTTCGAAGGCGTCGCGTCCGTGAATCTCACCACCAGATAGCGACGGAAGATGGACATCGACCGATTCGGCGACGACGTCTAGGTTTGAGAAGTCCCCGTTCCACAGCTCGGTATACTCGTGCATGAGCGATTCGTGATCGATGGTGTCGGGTTGGGACATTCGTTAGCACCCCAATGTCTCATTTGTCATGTGATGTCATAACATTATTTTGTGAGAATACTTGGGTTCCCTGCAAATGTTTGCAGTCTGTTGAACGATCATCGACTGTTCACGTGGGAGCCAATCACCTCACAGGCGTTCGTTCTCGGGAATACCTTTAGATACGGTACGGGCGTACTCCACCACACGCTAACAGATACCATGGATTCCGCGCGGAACGTGCTTCAGTTCTTCACGAATTCGGCACACAGTGTGCCGGTCTTCGAGGCGCTTGACGACGGCGTTACAACGGGTAGTGCCCTCGCCGACCGAACGGGTGCCTCCCGGGCGACCGTGGCCCGGATTCTTGACGAGGGCGAATCACGGGGCTGGATTGACTCCGAGGGAAGCCGCTACGAACTGACGACTAAGGGAACGATCACGCTTGAAGCGGTTCGTGACTCTCTGCAGACAATCGAGGGTATCGAGCATCTCGGGGAGGCGATAACGTGGTTACCAGCACCGACACGCGACCTCGATTATCGATTATTCCGTGAAGCCGAGATTATCACCGGACGCCCAGCCAATCCGACCGAGCCATTCGATTTCGTCTCTGATCGAATCCGTACGGCGGACCGGATACGAACGCTCGCGTGGACCGGCGTGCCTCGGTTGACAGAACTGATTAACGAGCAAGCCATCGCGGGACAGCTGGAGTGTGAAGCCGTCATGAAGGCCAGTTTTTTCGATACCCTCGTTGGGAGGCCGGAAGTGGTGCCACACTGGCGTGCGCCAGCGGAGCGGGATGAAGTGTGGAGATACGAGGGGGACGTCCCGATCAGTCTGCACATTATCGATGGAACCGTGATAATCTGGTTGGATGAACAACGCGGAGATGAACTGGTGGTCCAAGGGGCGTTGGTCACCGAGAGCCGTACCGTTCTCTCGTGGGCAGAGTCGTTGTACGAGGAATACCGAGCGGGAGCGGAGCTGGTCGATCCGGCGACGTTACCCGAGACATGACCCTGCGTTGGCGCGTTCTACTCCGAGTCAGAGATATATCGGTGGAACGGGCGCTATCCGTGTGGCACGACCAGAACCGACCGATCCGATTACCGTCAAAACACCGTGTCGAAGAGGTTGTGCATTCATCACAGGGAATCGTCTGGTGGGCTCGTCGGCGCTCAGGCGAACGCCGTAGCATCGAGTCGTTCGGCATCTTCCCGGTGCTCGGAGATCAGCTCTTGGGCCCACGACCGGACTACCGAGTTCGTGCTCTCGATCCCCTCCACGGCTTCTGGCTGCCGATCGAGAATAAGCACGGTATTGTCGATAACGAGGAGATTGCACGGGATTCGACCCGTATAACAGTACAAATTGGCTCCCGCCTCAACGTACGTCTGCCAGCGGGATACGCGGTCTGCGTCCTCCCGGAGAACGGCGAGCTCCCCGTCGGTGATGACGTGGGTCGTCGTCAGGCGTCCGTCAAGGACTCCGTTAACCATGGCGTCTTCGAACCCTACCGACGGGAGCGTATTCACGAGACACGCGAATTCAGTCGCTTCCCGCATCAGCTTGGTCGCAAACGTGGTCGGAGCGTTCATCGCGTTCGGCTCGGGACGCCTGACGGTCGCCTCCGCGAAATGGCGGAGCCCGATCGCTAGCCCGTCCGGAAGCCAAGCTACTGCGTCACCGAGCGTTCGGATAGCCCGTATCGCTCCGACGAAGTTCTTACTCTCAGCCGCGACGCGGTCACCGATCGGTGTCGCCCCGTAGTTCCCGTCGGGAGTACGGACGACCCAGCCTCGCTCCTCGAATTCGTTGACGGTCCGATCGAGCGTCGTCCGGGGGATGCCCGTCGCGTCTTCTAACTCGCGGCGCGTACAGGGCCTCGCTGCGAGTGCGGCGAGGATTGTGACTCTACTCTTCGACCGCGAGAGATAGGCGATGTCCTCTAATGCCCCCTCGGGAAACGTGTCTGGGTCGGTCATATTCGCTAATTCCGTGTGAATTGACATCAATATACAATATGTTAAAGATACTCATGCCGTGGGCATTCGCCCAGAGAGTAATGGAAAGTTCCGCTTCGTTCTATGTAGGGCTGGACAGCGGACAGGAGGGAATCCATGGTGACAGCAAACCTCGAAGAAACGACCGTGGAATCGTTCAGCGACCAATTGCACGGGGACGTGCTCCGACCCGGCGATGCGGGATACGACGACGCCCGGACGGTGTGGAACGCGATGATCGACAAGGAACCGGCACTCATCGCCCGGTGTACGGGAAGTGCCGACGTGATCGCCGCGGCGAACTTCGCTCGGGACCTAGACCTGCCTTTGGCGGTCAAAGGCGGCGGACACAACGTCGCGGGCGACGCTGTTTGCGATAACGGCCTAGTGATCGATCTCTCACCGATGAACGCCGTTCGGGTCGATCCCGAAGCACAGATCGCGCGGGTCCAAGCAGGAGCGACGATGGCCGACCTCGATCACGAGACGCAGGCGTTCGGTCTGGCTACCACGGGCGGGATCGTCTCTCCGACGGGAGTGGCCGGTCTCACGCTCGGCGGTGGGCTCGGGCGACTCGATCGGAAATTCGGCCTCGCTATTGACAACCTCTTATCGGCAGACGTCGTCACCGCCGAGGGCGATCTCGTCCATGCCAGCGAGAGCGAGAATCCGGACCTGTTCTGGGGGCTCCGCGGTGGCGGCGGAAACTTCGGTGTCGTCACGTCGTTCGAGTTCCAACTACACGAAGTCGGGCCAGACGTACTGACCGGGCGTGTCATCCATCCCGTTGAGGCCGCCCCGGACGTCCTGCGCTTTTACCGCGATTTCATGACCGACGCCCCTGACGCCGTGCAGTGTTACGCGGCCTTCACGCAAGTACCACCGCTCCCGGAGTTCCCGGAGCCGCTCCACGGACAGACCGTTCTCGTGTTGATACCGTTCTACGCGGGCGACATCGAGAATGGGAGAGCGGCGCTCCAACCACTCCGAGAGGTTGGAGATCCGATCGCGGACACCGTACAGCCCCAGCCGTATACGGTTTCTCAACGGAGTTCCGACGATATCTATCAGGAGGGCCATCGGAACTACTGGAAGTCACATAACCTGGAAGGGCTCTCCGATGAGGCCATCGAGACGATGGTTGAACACGCTACGCCGATCCCATCACCGTTTACGACGGTTTTTCTGGAGTGGATGGAGGGAGCAATCAGCCGTATCGACCCTGACGCTACCGCCTTCCCGCACCGGGACGCCGCTCTATCCTTTACCGTAGCACCGAAGTGGACCGACCCCGAGCGCGACGACGAACTTATCGGGTGGGCCCAGTCGTTTCACGAGGCGATGGCTCCGCACGCGACCGACAGCGTGTATGCGAACTACCTCAGTCGTGATGAGAGTGAGCGAGTCAGGGCCGCTTACGGCGAGAACTACGACCGCTTGGTTGAGGTCAAAAACGAGTGGGACCCCGAAAACGTGTTCCGAATGAATCAGAATATTGAGCCAACCGGCTGAACGTTCATCTGCTGCAGACGTGCTATAGAGGGTGTTTCGGTACAGATGGAGTCTACTCGTTTGCGTTTCGAGGATGTCTCAATCGTTTCGATTCCATATTAAACTCGCGCCGCTACGCGAGTGATGCGTTTTACTGATCTACTGGGACTGTCCCCCAATTCAAAAAGAAACGTGCCCGAAACGGTTCCTCAATCTCACGCTAACTCACTCGGATAGTCCAAGCTGTTCAAACACCTCCTGCTGATCGAAGTAGATTCGGTACTCCTGTATGCGACCGTCTGCGACGCGACAGTTGGCCATTTCCCGAATCTTGACCTCGCGTCCCGTCGGGGGGATCCCCTCGAATTCTCCCTCGTGGGTCATTGTGAGTTCCGCTTCGTACATCACCTGATTCTCGCCGGCCAACAGATCAAGGATCGTCACGTGAAAGTCGGGGAAACCCGCTGTGACCCCGCGCATGAATGCCTCCAGCTCGTCCCGGCCATGGATGACCCCTTCCGGAGCCGTCGGATTGCGCACGACGACCGATTCGGAAACGAGTTCCGGTATCGCCGGGTAGTCCTGTTCGTTCCACGCTTCCACGTATCCGGTCACAAGTCGTTCGGACTCCATGGTGGCTTGTGTCATAGTTTGACCTCAACGGCGATTGTGACCGGCGTTGCTAAGCCTTACTCCGTAGGAATCCTCTCATGGTCTGAGATCGGATATCTGATTTCTATCTCCCGGTCGTCTTCGAAGCCAGCCGTGTACAATTACGCTGACTCTCTCACCGGACAATTCGGGCGATAAGGAACCGACATTCGCCGTTGATACCTCACGTATCCCACGATGGTTTTTTGTCAATGATTGTGTTAGAGTTTAGCATGGAGAGTGCACTGGAAGACATCCAATTCTTGGCTAACTCAGAGAATCGGATTCTCGTCCTGAGTGCGCTCACTCAAGAGCCTGCCTCCCGGCGTCAGTTACAACAGGACACAGGTGTTCCACGGTCGTCAGTAGCCCGAGTCCTCAATGAAGCGGAAACACGGAAATGGGTTGGCTCGGAGGGCAGTAAATACTGGATCACTCCGAGGGGAAAGGCGATGATCACCGAAATTCGACGGTCAATCGCGGCTACGGAAGGCGTCAAGCATCTTGGGACGGCGATTAACTGGCTCCCCGAACCGGTCTACGATCTTGATTTTTCCTATTTCAACGACGCACGGATCACGTTGCCGACGCAAGCGAATCCGACTGCCGCGTTCGATCGAGGGTTGGATCGAATCAGCGACGCAAACACGTACCGAGGTCTGACTCAGAACTCCCTTCCCCAGTATATGCAAGTGATCCGCGATCAAGTAGAAGCGGGAAGCCTCGAATTTGAAGGTGTTATTGAAGAGCGGTTCATCGAAATCATTCGGAACGACCCGGAACGGGCCGAGACTTGGTCGGCAGTAGCAGACCAGATGTGGGTCTTCGAAGGTCACGTACCAATGAACATGCATCTGGTTGACGACACTGCAATGATCTGGTTATGCGAAGAAAATGAAGAAGGGAATGACGTCGTGCCGAAGGGGCTTCTGGAAACGGAGAATCCTCACGTAGTTTCTTGGGCGGAGTCGTTCTATGAGGAGTACTTGGACGCTGCGAGACCACTTTCCTTCGAACGGTTGGAGACCTAGCGACCTCTGATTCCCAATTTAACGGGTGGCCGAGACGCGCCCCAAATTCAACACAACTCCAGAAATCCATTTGTTTCCTGCCAATTAGGCGCTTCTCAGCCCCTCGAATTCGAGCGCCTCACGCCGGAGAGGTCGATTCGTTCGACAGTCGAACCGGAGCCTGCAGCGCCCATGATTTGAGGCGAAATAATCGCCAGACAGCGCGGCGATTATCGGTCGAACGGTCTAGACCTTGCTTTCGTTCGATGGGCGATTGGGCGAGTGGATGTCACCGGGATTCGCGTACAGCCAAACTGGCCACATTTAAAAAAATTAATCGCCGATTGACGAGTGGCCGTAGTTTTGCTTGTGAGCACAGAAACTAGACGGTAGATGTGGTTTCACACCCACTCGTGTTCTTCCCACCTTTCGTAATAGACGGTTCACAAGTAGATTGTGGCCACGTTTCCCGTGGGACGAGGTTCTGATGACACAGGTTCTTACGAACGCATCAGAAGTCTATGAGGTGTCACAGTTCATTGTCATTGATACTTCCCCGCCTGCCGTTCTCCGAACGGATGGTTTCGATCGCTCGGATACCCCAGTGGACTGTTACACCGATGCCGACGACGGCGAGTAGATGAACGATCACCCGAAACAGGTACTCCCCAAGGGTCAACCCCTGACCAGTGTGCAGTACGACGCCCGATATTAAACTCATAAATGAAGGCAGGACTCGGTGAAATCAGCTACGTAGTCTGAACTCCTCGGTACGACAGTACGACCCCGACGATGAAGATAATCGTCGCCAGGTAGATCGGTCCGAGATGCGTCACCCAATCGTGAGCGAACGCATCTCCCGTCCAATGCATCGGTAACGCGAGCGCCAGGCCGACGACGGCACTGACGATCGCCGTCGCCCACGCCCACGTGCGCCCCTGGCGCACGCCGTACCACGAGAGGCCCGCGACGGCGATGCCCGTTGAGATGATGAACGCAGCGGTGGCCACGTGGAGGTGACTGATGTAGTACGCCACCGTCGGATCGAGATCGGCGGCCGTCATCCCGGCCAGCGTACTGACTCCGAGTTCAAATCCACTCCCCACAAAGTTCAGCACGAGAAACACGACACCGTAGCCGACGAACGCGATTCCGGCGAGAGCCATCAGCGCCGCCCCCTTCCGGACCTGCGACTCGAACTGGACCTGTTCTCCCTGTTCGTCTGTGACTGATTTTTCTGTCGCCATACTGATCACTTCATTGCCCCGACCGTGACGCTCTTGACACCGTACTTCTCGCACGCGTTGGCCGCCCGATCAGAGAGGAATTCGTACTGTGTGTTCTCTCGGATCTCCGTCACTGAGAAGCCAGCAGCTTCGATGAACGTCGTGTAGCTGTCGATCTGTTCGGCACCACCGATACAGGCAGCCCACAGGTCCGCGTCGGACTTGATGCTCTCGGGCATCTGTTGTTCGCTGATGATGTCGGACAGAGCCAGCTGCCCACCCGGTTTGAGCACCCGGTTCGCCTCCTCGAAGACCGTTCTCTTCTCGGCGGAAAGGTTGATTACGCCGTTCGAGACCACCGCGTCGAACGATGCGTCCTCGAACGGGAGGTCCTCGATATACCCTTCGCGGAAGGTGACGTTGTGGAAGCCGTTGTCCACTGCGAGGTCGTTGGCCTTCTCGACTTGCTCTGTGGTCATATCGATGCCCGTTACTGCACCCGTCTCAGTTGCGTGTAGCCCGGCGACGAAGGCGTCCATCCCCGAGCCACTGCCGAGGTCAAGCACGTCCGCACCTGATTCAAGCGCTGCCAAGTCGAAGTAGTAGCCGACACCCGCGAACGAGTCGATCGCCGCGTCCGGAACGTAGTCAAGGTCGTCGGGGTCGTACACGAGGCGGACGGCGAGATCGCGCCCCGTCTCGAAGTGGAACTCGGCGTCGGCGGACTTCGCGACATCCTGATATATCGACTTGACCTCGCGTTCGAGTTTGTCCGTGTCGAGTGATTCGCTCATTGGTTGTCACCGGTTAGTCGTCTCCGGCCACCTCGGCGGGCGAAGCGACGGCCATTTCGACGTCCTGAGCGAGCGAGACGAGCGTGTAGACGGGTGCCCGCCGTGCCCACTCGTCGATCTGGTCTTGATCAAGGTCCTCGCCGTCTATTTCAATTTCGGCGGTTAGGTTCTCGAACGCCGAGTCGGCCTCTTTGAGTTCCTTGAGGCTGAACAGCACCGCTGGATCGAAATCGGTCCGGACACGCGTCTGGAGGTGGTCGATGTCCACGTCATTGGCGGCGGCGTTGATCGTGATGCCGACGTTGATACAGGCGGCCAGCGCCGACAGCGCCGCTTCAATTGGCTCCATCCGGTCGGTCGCTCCGATCCATCCTCCCGCCTCCAACACTTCTTTCCAGCCCCCGTAGGGAATCGTGTATTCGCGCGTATCACGAGCGACCGTCTCTCCCCCGAGCTCGTAGCTATCGATCTTTGCCAAGCTGTGGGCGGCCGTCCCCTCGTAGGTTGCTGACGCTTCGAGGCCGAGCTGGACAGCTTCGGGGTCGTCAGCTGCGTGTTCGGCGAACCCTTCGAGTGTTTCGAGGTCGATGCCGTGCGAGGTGTGCTGGTCGTCGGTCATGTGGGTCACCTCCCTGCCAGCGACGATACGACGGCAAAGATACTGTAGTTAATTTGTGATAGTTCGCCAGGAACTGCTGGCCTGGCAGTCGCTGCAAAATCATCACCCTCTGCGACCCGAGGACGGTCGGGACCGAACGCCTCCCCGGTCAACTCTAGGACGAACCCTTGGAACGAGCCGAGATTACAGCAGCCTACGTACGGATCAGTTTCAGTAATGAAATCGGTAATCTCCATTCTATGGGGGTTCGACTGGCTGAGCCTCTGACGCGTACGTGTCGCACACCGACTGTGCCCACTCACGGATAGCCGCTACGTCGGTGTCGATCAACACGTGGACCGTCCCACTGTCCTGTTCGTAACAGCTGATGGCGGCACGCTCATCGAGAAGACCAGTTCCACATGGAGGGAGGGAATCGTGCTCCAGAACGGTGAAATTGTCCTGTTGCATCATTTCTACGCTTCGCTCCGGGTACGTCGAAAGAAAGTACGTATGACTCTCCGGTCGAGCCACCAAGACCACGTCAACCCCCTCATCGATCAGTTGAACGAGAACCTCAAAGCACGGCTCCATCAAAGCAATTTCAGGGCGAACTAATCGAAGATCGTTCGTCTCTTTGAGAAGCGACTCGAATCGGTCGATCGGGCGGTACGGTGAATCGGGTTCGGCAACAGTGATGGTCATCGCGTCCCACGTCTCGATGGGAAAATCGCTGACCTCCTCAGGAAGCCAGTGCCAGACGTCACGCAATTTTCGTTCTGTTTCGACCTGTTCGATCAGGTCCTGCATTGCTGAAGCTATCGCTTCACCGAGCCGGGTCGCTGTATACTGGTAGCCGTCTTTGCGGATCCAGACCCGGTCTTCGAACTCATCCAGTGTCCGCCGTATCGTGGAGGAGGAGACACCGGCCAACTCACAGAGTTCAGAGCGACTCCGGGGACGCTCTGTCAGCGCGACGAGTGTCGGAACGCGGTGTTCGGACCGCGCTAGATACGCGATGTCACTAATTGGTGACTCCGCATTTTGATGTGGTATGCTATCGTGACCCATAAATCAAGTACGTATACGAGCCTGAAAACGATTTACCCCACCTACACAACGATCGATAATAGAGTAGCCGAGTCATTTGCTGTGTTTGTCGAGGCAGCTAATTCGGGTGACTCTGCGCTATGTATCTCTCATCTGGTCACAGGACAGCATGTTAAGTGTCAAATTCTGTCCACATAAACTCTCCAATTCGGCCGCCTCACGTCTGAAAGGTCGATTCGTTCGGCGGTCGAACCGGAGCCTGCAGCGCCCATGTATCTCTGCACCGCGAACACTCGGGTAGCAAGGCGTTTTTCGGCCGATTTAGCCTCCGTTTGGCACCGGCACAACCGTTATGAGTGGCGGAGATGAATCAAATCCCGCATGCGAACCTCGACGATCGTCATCGTAGTGGGCGTGGTCGTGTTCGCTCTCCCGCTTCCGGGAACGTTCATCCTCGGCGGGATACTCGTGCTCGCGGGTGTCGTCGCGCGCTTGCTGGGCGCGTGAGAGCCACGGGAGAATTGAACGCAATTCGTCCGGCTCGCCCTTCTCTTCCTCTCTGCGAGGACCCGTGACTCCCGGAGTCGCGCGTCTCGGGTGAGCCGGCGTGTCAGTTCACGGTTCGCGAGCACGATCCCTGAGCCGCCGGGACCCGACCGCTTTTACTTGCGTCACTCTCGGCCGTGCGAGTTCGAAACGAGCACCGTTGAAACCCGCAAAACCCGAGGGGAGTGACGGGCGACCGAGGGCATACGTATTACGAGATCGACACGGTCATGCGAGCCGGATGCGGTGCGAGGCGTCCGTCCCGACGGACGGTGAACTCAGTATCCGCCTCCGTCATCGAAACAGCGACCGCATTTCGTGGCGGTCGCCACGAGGCTGTCGGTGGACACTCGACGAAGGTGCTCGTCTGCGACGTTGTACGTGACGCCACACGGAGTTTCGACGGCCGATGCGCCGGGCGTCCGTTTGTGGACTGTGTTCGTTACCTCGTTTAGGATACGATCCATGTCATCAATACACATGCAAGAGGAATAACTCGTTGACTTGGTGGATCAGGGCTCATGACCCCGTCTAACTACTGCTCGGACTAGAACGGCTCCGCGCCCGACGGCCGGCACGGGCCTGCGACTCCCGGGGCGGCGCGATCGATCCGTGCCACCGAGCGATACATTCAGACGAATGAGTCGTCTCCGACGTAACGGCCCGACATTCAGCCGATATTTCGTCACCCCGGGGACGACACCGTCAGTGCTACCGAAGCCCGGGATTCGATCTCTCTCGGCCGAGCTACCGGTTTAATATACTACTATAAGATTTTATGTATTCGACTCCAATCAAAGTAGCGCTCCGTTCACGACTGGAGACAAGAGGTCGGTCCGCGGAGCGTCGCCAACAAAGTTCGTCAGAAACTGACAACGTCCGATAGCGTCTCCCTCGATGAGTTCGCGATTCGCCTCGACAGGCGGAGATATCGGCCGTACGCCGCCGTGGACCCCGGACTGACCGATTCGTCACACGTAGAGCTTGACTTGACGGGATCGAGACCGCCTGGAGCTCGTTCGCGACGATTCACGACGAACACGACGCAGACGGCGCGACCTCGGGCGTCGACGGCGCGGCGTCCCCTCGTCGGTGGCGCGACATCTTCCCGTCGAATACACGACGTTCCCTCGTCGACGGCGTGATACTGTACGTCGGCGAAGCGGTTCCACATCGGCGGTCCTCTGCGAAACCGGTCGTCTGTTTTGGGGACGAACGACGCGGAAATCGGCAGACAGATAGAAGTATGTGTTAAAATATATTACGACGGAAATGCCATATTTCTATAATAATAAGGCTCCTGAACAGAAACCGCCGATGAGCGGTTCGATCCGGTCGCTTTCAGATGGGCGTCGTTCGTCTGAACGACACTCCGGGACCGATTCGCGAATCTATCCGATCCGTCGCATCGGTTCGGACGCTTCGGCAAGCGGCGACCGTCGACCCCCCCTGCAGTGGGACGCGCGCCCGACGAGTCGGGTTGGACCCGATCTCGGAGGCGTCCGTTTTCGAGCGAAGGACTGCCGGATTGGCGGCCAGCACTCACCTCCGACGGCCGCTGAGCGGAATCGCATGTACAGTCGTTCAACGGAATTCGATACATGACTCCGTATTTTCATATCGGATCCCGACGTGTCGACGGCCATGAACGTCTCTCGGCTGATCGTCGCCTCGCTCGTCGTCGCGGTGCTCTTGGCGGTCCCGGTCGCTCCCGCGGCCGCACAGGAGGGGGGCGAAGCGGCGGAGGAGTCGGGTGAAGGCGGTATCGAGGGACAGATCGAGGGCTTCGTCGAGGAGCTCGGACCGGCGGGCGCCGTGGCCGCGCTCCTCGTGGGTGCCGTTGTACTGACCTTCTGTGTCGAGAAGCTGATAAGCTATCTCACTCGGGCCGCCCTGGGATTGCGAGTGTCGCTGTTCACCCTCGCGATCGTCTTCACCGGGATCGAGTTCGACGACACGGTCCTCGCGCTCGTGTTGTCCGCGGGCGATCTCGAGGGGGCTGCGCTCGGAACGGCGCTCGGCACGGGACTGGCGATCGTCGGCGTCACGCTGGCGCTCGCCGCGATCGTCAGGCCGTTCCCGGTCGACCTCCCGACGGACTACGTCGTCCTCTTCGCGCTGGGCCCGATACTACTGATCCCGTTCGTGCTCGCGGGGACCCTGACGACCGTCCACGGGCTGGCGCTTCTCGGCTTCTTCGTCCTGGCGTTCGGGTACATCGTCCTCCGCGAGCGCCAGCGCGACACGCCGGTGTTTCGCAACACCGACCTCGGCGAGTCGCTCCGGGCCGACGGTGGGGTCACCGCGCCGGGGTCCCTCTCGGAGATCCCGGAAGATCGGCTCGTCGGCGGTCGGTCCGCGTCCGGGTGGCCGTGGATGGCGCTCGCCGTCCTCGCGCTGGCCGGGATCGTGTTCGCGTCGATGCTGCTCGAGGCCGGTTCGGAGGTCGTCGTGGAGGGGTTCGGCCTCGAACAGACCGTCTTCGGCGCCACCGTGCTGACGGCGATCCTGACGTTCGAGGACGTCATGCTCACGATCGAGCCGGTGCGGCGGGGCGTCCCGGAGATCGGCGTGGGGAACGTCATCGGGAGCGTCCTCTTCTCGGTGACCGGCAACGTCGGCGTCATCATGCTGCTCAGCGACATCGAGATCTCTCGGTCGGTCCTGACGTTCCACCTCCCGTCGGTGATCCTCGTCACGACGCTGGCGGCGTACTTCCTCTACTCGGGAGAGCTGAAGCGCTGGCACGGGGTCGTCCTCGGCGGACTCTACGCCGTGTACTGGGTGGTCGCGATCCTCGTCTTCGGCGGCGTTCCGATCGGCGGGTGACCGGCGGCGTTCCGATCGGCGGGTGATCGGTGGGAATTCGATCGGTTCGACCCGCCCCCGAAGACGTGGGCGCCCGCCGGTCGCCGAGGCGAGCATTTTTATCTCGCTTCGACACATACGTGAACGATGGACACGGTTGAACACTGGGTGCTTGACGGCGACGACCGCGCGCTCGTCGAGCGGCTCGCGGCGGGGCTCGGCCGCGACGCGGCGCGCGTGCTGGCGTACCTCCTCCTGCGCCGCGACCACGACCGGATCGAGCGGGCGCGGGCGACGTCGATGGCGATCCGCATCGGGACGGGGCTAGGGGAGAAGGCCGTCGGCGACGCCGTCTCGAAGCTCGAAGCGCGGGACTTAGTCGAGCGAGCGACCGTCGAGTCGTCCGGCGGGGGACGGCCGCCGAACGCGTGGCGACCCGTCAGCGACCGACGAGAGACCGTCGACCGCGTGTACCGCGCCCACTCGGCGGCCCTCCTCGAGCGCGGGACCGCGGTCGCGGGCGTCGAACCGGGACCGACGGAGGGTTCCGACCCCTTGGTCGGACCGGACGACGACTCGGCGATCGAACGCGACCGCGGGGTCGTCGTCGCGCTCAACTGGCGCCCGAACGCGCTCCACCTCCCGCTGTACGCCGCCCTCGGCGAGGGGGCGTACGAGCGACGGGGGCTCGACACGAGGGTCACCGCCCACCGCGGCTCGCACCGAGCGCTCGAAGCGGTGCTCGACGGGGACGCCGACGTCGCGCTCGTCGGGGCCGGATCGGTCGTCCGGGCGCTGGCCGCGGACCGCCCGGTCGTGCCCCTGGCCGTGGTCCACCAGCGGACCGCGACGGTGCTGTACACGGTCCGCGACCGCTTCGGCGAGCCGTTCGAGAGCGTTGACCAACTGCGCGGACGGCGGATCCTCACGACCGCGGGCTCGGAGACGTGTCTGCTCGCGAGGCTGTTCCTCTCGCAGGCCGACCTGCTCCGCGACGTCGAACTCGTCGACGCCGACGGCGAGGAGCGCGGCGGGCTGATCGCGGGCGACGCCGACGTGGCGACGGGGTCGTTCGCCGACCCGCTCGAACTGGAAGCGGACGACCGGACGGTCGACGTCCTCTCGATCGGCGACCACTTCCCGATATACGGGCTCACGCTCGTCGGTCCGGCGGCCCCGCTCCGGCGGACCGACGACCCCTGGCGACAGTTCCTCGCGGGGACCGCGGCGGGCTGGGCGGCCGCGCGGACCGACCCCGGCCCGGCGGCCGCGGCCGTGGCCGCGGAGACGGACGACTCCGCGAGCGCCGTGAGCGAGCGCTTCGCGCGCGGGGTCGAGTCGTTCGGGACCGGCGACGCGGTGG
>NZ_NHOX01000044.1:0-125601 GCF_002252745.1 Halorubrum sp. Ib24
GACGAGGGGTACGTCCCCGACTCGGCCGAGGACCTCCCCGACGGAGTCACCCAGGAAGACGTCCCCATCTCGCCGAAGTACTTCGCGGGCTTCCGCTCGCTCGGCAGCGAAGTCAGCACGGACAAGACGACCGAGGAACCGGCGTGGCTCCAAGACCTCGAGGGGACGACCGAGCGCGCCGGCCGCGCTCAGGACAAAGAGGACCTGATGGAGCGGCTCCGCGACCTCGGCTACATGTGAGAGCGGCCGCCGCGACGGACCTTCTCCGAGATCACTCCCGCTGAGCGCGGGGGAGTCGACCTCTCCGCGCTCGACGCTACGCTTCGAGCTCCGCGGTCGTGCGCTCCGAGCGGATCTCGGTCGAATCGAGGTACCGCTCGGTCGTCGTGAAGTCGAAGTCGTTCAGCAGTCGCTGGAACTTCCGTGCCGCTCCGCCGAGGCGGTGGTAGTAAAACCAGGCGTACTCGTCGACGCGCGGGATCGTCGGATCGAGCTCCCACGGGTGAACGTAACAGACCGCCGGGTGTCCGGCCGCGACCCGGCGTTCGAGCGCGTGTCTGAGGAAGCGATACGGGAGCGCTCGGAGATAGAACCCGCCGGCGACGGGCAAATTGAATTCGAGGCCGGGGACCCGATACGTGCTGAGCGGCACTTCCCACAACCCGTCTTCGCGGGGACGCGTCAGGTCGTCGGACCCGACCTTGTACGGCCGTCTCGGCGCGTCAGGCACACCGTACAGCGGGGTTTTCACGGGGAAGATGCTCGAATCGTATCGGAACCCCCGTTCTTCGAGGACGTCGATCGCCCACGCCGTGGACTCGTTGAGGGAGAACTTGGGCGCACGGAACCCCTCGATACCGTCGACGCCGGCGTCGCGGAGCGCGTCCACGGAGCGTTCGATCTCGTCGTCGAGCTCCGCCGGGGACAGCTCGGAGAGGAGTCGATGCGAAACCCCGTGCGAGCCGATCTCGTGGCCGGCGTCGCGGATGCGTCCGACCAGGTCCGGGTGGTTCCTCGCGACGTCTTCGAGCACGAAGAACGTCGCCTCGTTGTCCGTCCGCGAGAGCATCGCCAGGATCTTGTCGACGTTCTCTACCACCCGATCGGTACGCGCGTCCCACCGCTCCATCGGGAGATCGCAGTACCAGGGTTCGACGTCGATCTGTAACACGTTCATCGGGCGCTTCTACCCCGGAGGATCCGGTTCGGGTGGCATAGTTATGCGGCGGCAAGCGAGATGCCCCCGGTCACGGATCTCGACCGACGAACGGTCCGCGTACGGAAATCGCCGTCAATGGGCGATTAGCTGAGGTATAACTATTCCACGCTGACGCGGACGTGTGGACAGTCTAATGACGGCTCGTCAAGCTTCTCGATCCGCGCCCAACCTCAGTTTTCTGTGGCCGGTGCTAACCGTTCTCCTGACCTGCCTCCTCGTGATCGGGCTCCCCGAGGGGTCCGCGGTCCGTCTGGTGGCAGCCGGCACAGCGTTGCTGTTCCTCCCCGGCTACGCGCTCACGCTCGCCGTCTTTCCGGGGAGCCGAACCGAAGAGAACGAGGCCCGGACACCGCTGAACCGCCGCTACTTCGAATCAGCCATGTCGTCTCTCGACCCCTTCGAACGGCTCGCGCTGGCGGTCGGATTCAGCGTCTGTCTGATGCCCATATACGGCTTCGTCGTCGAAATGACGGGAGCCGCGTACGACTCGTGGACAGTGATCGGCCTCGTTTCGGCCGCGACGACGTTGTTTACGGCTCTCGCGGCCATCAGATACCGAATATCTCCGACCCAGATCGACCCTCCGTCGCCGTTCGCGTATCTGGCGGAAACAGTTGCCGACGAGGTCTCCGCACCCACACCGGGGAAGCGGGCGCTGAACGTCGCGGTGGTCGTGATGCTCGTCATCGCGACCGCGACCGTGACCGTCGCGATGGCGTCCCCGGCCGAGAGCCCCGAGTACACCACCGCCGTGTTGCTGACCGAGACGGACGATGGCGAACTCGTCGCGGCCGGGTACCCGGACCGGCTACAGGCGGGCGAAACCGCGGACCTCGTCTTCCGAGTGGAAAACCGGGAGTCACTGGCGGTCACGTACGAGGTCGTCGTCCAGCTCCAGCGGGTGAGCGACGACGGGACCGTCACCGAGGTCTCCATCCGCGACCAGTTCGAACAAACCGTCGACCCCGGCTCGGCGTGGGAGCAGGACCACCGAGTTACCTCCGACATGTCTGGGGAACGGCTCCGACTCGCCTACCTCATTTATAAAGGAGAGAGCCCCGCGGAGCCGACTCTCAGCAACTCGTACCGGAATCTCACACTCTGGGTCGGCACCGAAGGGTCCGGCGTCGAGGAGAACGTGATAGACGAGCCGGTGACACCGTCGATCTCGACGGTGGATCCGGGACATCTCGATCCCGAATCGCTCACCAGTGGTCACCGCGGGACCGAAATAAATCCGGCTGAGATCGGCGCGGAGGCTATCTGATGTCTCCCGACCTCTCGAAGGCACCTGAGGATCGAAGCGCCGTGTCGGTAGCGCTGTTGATCGGGTCAGCTTGCTTTTTTGCGGCCGTAACGGTCGCGGAGGCGAACCCGGCAGCCGGATACGAGGTGTCCATCTACCGTAGCACGCCGCTCATCTTCTGGATCGGTATCGCCGTCTCACTGCTGACAGGCATCGGCGCGTTGGCACTGGGCACCTCGTTGATACAGTGGGCTGAGGGCATCGTATTAACCGGTCTCTCGATGCTGTCGGTTCCCGCGCTCCCGCTCATCCGCGGCTACTTTTTTTACGGCCTCGGTGATGGGCTCCGACACTTGGGCAGAGCCCGAGGCCTCGTGACTGGCGAGGTGGAGTTTTTCGACACCGTGTACCCCGGAGCGTACAGCTTCAGCGGGTTCTTGAGCGTATTCTCGGGGATCTCGCTGGAGCAGTCGATGCTGTTCGTCGCGTTCGCCGCGTCGGCCCTCTACGTCGTCTTCGTCGTCCTCTGCGTACGAACGATACTGCCGGGCCGACGAGCGGTTGCAATCGCAACTCTCTCCGCGCTCATGTTCCTCCCGATCAACCACATCAGCTTCCACCCGCACTTCCACACGTTCTCGATGGCGACGTTCCTAACGCCGATACTCCTCTACGTGGTGATCAAACACATCACCGACCGCGGAGCGGACGAGACGATCCCCCGGCGGCTCTCCTCGACCGACCTCGGATTCGCGGTGACCGCGCTCGCGATCGTCTTATACCACCCACAGGTCGCGCTGAACGTCATCATCGTCTTGGGAGCAATCGCGGTGATACAGAAGCTTAACGGCCGATTAATTGCGGATAACGCTCTGTCCAGTTCCCCACCTGTCTACGGCCAGTTGCTGTTCTTGGTGGTGTTTTTCGCGTTGTGGAACTTCCAGCACGACGCGGTGTTCCGCATGTCCTCGTTCCTCTTCTCGTCCGTGAACGGGTGGCTACTCGGCACCGAGCAGGCCGGACAGATAGTCACACAGCGGACCGAGTCCGCTAACACGGTTGGCCTAGGAATCGGCGAGTTGTTCGTGAAACTGTTCCTAGTGCCGGCGTTCTACGCTCTCGTTGCGGGAGCGGTCGTTGTAACGAACCTGTTATCTGATCAGTTCGACGAGAAAAGCCGGATAATAACGACGACGTTCTCGCTCGCCGGTGTCGGGCTCGGTATCTACTCGCTGGCGCACTTCGTGGGCGAGGTATCTGGCTACTTTTTCCGACACATCGGGTTCGGGATGGTGCTCGTCACGATTCTCGCCGGAATCGGGCTGACGAAAGCGGGCGCCCATGTCGACGAACTGCATTCCTCGCCCTCGCGGGCAGTGAAGATGATCACGGTCATCGGACTCGTGACTATGCTGGTGCTGTCCGTTCTCATGGTGTTCCCATCACCGTATCTCAACCAGCCGTCACAGCATGTCTCCGAACAAACGTACTTGGGTCACGAGACCGCGATGGAGTATCGAGCGGATGGTGCAGCGTTGGCGTCGCCACGCAGTGACCCCCGTCGCTATTCGACGGCGATGGGACTGGATGTCGCCTGGGGCCTCGGATGGGCCGTTCCGCCTGACGCGCTCCCATCTGACCTGCGTCGATTCCGAGGTAACAACTTCCCGACACGGGAGTTCTACTACTATATCCAGACCGATCAGGACAAGCAGGAGGAGTTGATCGCCTACGGGGGGATTCGGTACGAGGAGTCGGACTTCACGGGAGTGGACGAGACAGTCGGTGTGAGTCAGATCATAACCAATGGTGAAACCGAGGTCTATCACGTCAAGTACGACGAGCAGACCGTTGAAAACCCGCAGATCAGATCACCCGAACTGTCGTCCGATCAGGCAACGAAACCCCCGCAGAGAGGGGTAAATGCATGAGCTCTCGAACGGCACACGACGACACTGAGGTGCTCATCATCGGACCGTATCGCCCGGGCGGCAGCGGCGGGATGAATCAGTACATCTCCGAACAGTGCCGACACCTGCCGGAACGCATCCGGACGCGGGTGTACAGCGTGGCGGTCCCGCCGGGAACCGGTTCGATTCGGTTCGCCCTCGCAATGCTCGTCGCCCTCAAGCAGATGCTGCTGTTCCCGTTCCGACGCCGGCCGGACATCGTCCACGTCCACTCGGCGCAGTGGCACTCGTTCTACCAGTCGTCGTGGTACGTGTTGATCGCGTCGTTCGTGTGGCGCCGCCCGGTCGTCCTCCACGTTCACGGGTCGTCGTTCGACGAGTTTCTGGACGTGGACTCGCTTCCCATTCAGCTGCTCCAGTCCGCCGTCTTCAGCGCGAGCGACGTCGTCGTGGCGCTCTCGGACGGCTGGGCGGACGTGCTCGAAGAGCACATCGATCCCCGGAAGGTGGTCGTCCTCCACAACGCGGTCGATGTCTCCGACTACGATCCGTCGTTCTCGGTCTCGCCGGTGCGGATCTCGTTCGTCTCGAATCACATCGAGAGGAAAGGTATCCGCGAGCTTGTCGACGCCGTCGACCAGCTCGCCGAAGAGGAATCCCTAGACATCACGATCGCGGGTAAAGGCTCGCTGTCGCACCTCGCCGAGGATCTCGCTGATTCCCGAGCGGGGGTGGAGTACGCCGGGTTCATCTCCGAGGAAAGTAAGCGCGAACTCCTCAACCAGTCGACTGTGAACGTCCTCCCGACGTACGCCGAGGGCGTTCCCATTGCCATCCTAGAGGCGATGGCCGGCGGAAACGCTATCGTTTCGACCGACGTCGGAGGTATCCCGAGCGTCGTCGACGAAACGAACGGCGTGCTCGTCGAGCCCGGCGACGCGGACGAACTTGCGGACGCCCTCCGGACGCTCCTCTCGGATCCGGATCGTATCCGGTCGATGGCCAAGGAGAGCCGGCGACGCGTTGAGATGTCTCACTCGTGGAGGACGGTGTCCGACGATCTGACCGAACTGTACGACTCGCTCGTGCCGAGGGAGAGGGAAACCGCGGACGCTCCCCCGGCCACGGACGAACCCTACGCATCCAAATAGCCCAGTGAACGCAGCCGCGCTTGGACGTCTTCCTCGTCAACCTCCTCGTGCGCCTCGTCCACGTCGTCGCAGGCGACGACCTCTTCGAGAACGAACGTCACGTACTCGTCCACCGACTCGAAGTTCGTCTTCGCGATACGGCGTTCGACGCGCTCGTAGAGATGCTCTTCTATCGCCACGGACCGGCTGTCGACCTCGGTACTCATTCTGAATCCCCTCACACACCCTATCGTGGAGATTGACTTCAGTATCCCCCTGCTAATGTGATGATCCGTCGGTTCCGACTACCGGTGTCGTCACCTCCGATACGCGCGAATTCTTTCGAACCCGGCACTTCGGAGGTCACAACTCTGCCGTCTCAGATATCCCAACTCGTCCTCTCAGGGGCCGCACGGATTGTATGGAGTAAGTCGCCTATAACAATACTCGCGCTGAGGAACCGACTGGTACGATGGCAGAACCACGGAACGTCGTGCTTGTCACGGTCGACAGCCTCCGCGCCGACAGATGCGGCCACCTCGGTTCCGATGGAAATCTCACGCCGACCGTGGACGAGCTCGCAGCGGAGGGGCTGCAGTTCGACAACGCGATCGCCCCCGCCGGGGCGACGCGCGGATCGTCAACTTCGTTTATGACTGGTGACTACCCCTTCTCGCGCCCGGGAGCCGACCGGCGGGAGTCGCTTCGCGACCAGATGCGCGCCCGCGACACAATTGCTGAACGGTTCAACCGGATGGGATACGAGACGGCCGCGTTCACCGCGAATCCGTGGACGTCCCGCTCGTTCGGCTTCGACAATGGGTTCGATCACTTCGAGGACTTCATAGAGGAGACGACGTCGAATCGGTTCCGCGACGGCGGCGACGACGACGCGGGCCCCGTCAGGGAGACGGCGACGCGGCTCGTGGACTGGTGGGCGGGCCAGGAGATGTTCATGTCGTGGGAGTCGTTCTACGACGATGTCGACCGGTGGCGGCGCTCGGCAGAGGAGCCGTACTTCCTCTGGGTGTTCCTCGTCGACGTCCATATGCCGTACATCCCTCAGAGGAAGTTTCTCTCCCTCTGGCCGCTGACCTACGCCGCGAACGCTTGGCTCTTCGGCGGGGCTGACCAACGACTGAGCCCGCTGTTCCGCGACCGACTCCTCTCGGCGTACGACAGGACGATCGAGTACACAGACGAGTTCGTCGCCACCCTCCGCGACGACGTCGGCGACGACACCGCCATCTGCGTCCACGCAGACCACGGTGAGCTGTTCGGCGAGGAAGGGCGGTACGGCCACGGGCACCTCCACGAGTCGGTCATCCACGTTCCCCTCGTCGTCGGTAACGTCCCCTCCGAGCGTGTCAAAGATCCAGTCTCGCTCAGATCGCTTCCGGAGCTTCTCACGGGGGTCGCCGTCGGAGGCCGTCCGACCGTCGAACGCCCGTACGTGACCACGCGGAACAACGACGGGATGTACGTCGTTCGTGGTCGGAAATGGCGATATCAACGGACCTATGACGGTGAATCGGTCTCCGTCCGGAAGGACGGGCGGTGGCAGCGACAAGGTGACGATCACCCTCTCCACGAGATCGGTCGCTCCATCGTCGAGCAGCAGCGGGCGACGGAGGCGGAGAAACAACACGTCGTCTCGACAGTGCAGAACATCGACGCCTAATCCGGTGAATCCGTCTTCTGCAGGCGCTCCGAATCAGAACCGTTCCCGACCAGGGGTCGTCACCGAGCGATACCGAGCCGTTTCACTCGTTGCGCGAGTTCATGCGTTACCGGTCCCCCGGCCGCGGCCGCCATCGTCGCCCAGGCGAGTCCGTATGTCGGCCGGTATCTGAGGGAGACGAGCGCGTGTCGCATCGCGGCTCCGTAGCGGCCGCTCTGTAGGGCGGAGCCTGCGAGAGATCGGCTTAAGTAGGCGAGAAACTCGTCTTCACAGCCGTACTTTCTGGCGAGCCCGCGGTGTTTCTCCAGCAACAGCGGGTACGACACGTCGCGTTTCGTCTCGTAGTCGCCGCTGATCTGTTCGTGTCCCATCCGCCTGACGACGAGAGGCTCCGGGATCGCGGCGAACTCGCAGCGGGTCGACAGCCTGAAGTACCACTCGCGGTCCTGCCAGCTGGGGAAACGAACGTCAAGTGGCCCGGCCGCCTCGACGACGGCCGCATCCACCAGCATGCACGAGAACGGATTAAGCGAGGCGCCTCTCAGGATCGCCGCGGTGACGTCCCCGCTGGTGGTCGGCGCTCGGACGTTTGTCGTCTCGCCGCCCGTGACGACGCGCTGCCCGGTGTACACGGCGCCCACGTCGGGGTCGGACGACTCCATGACCTCGACTTGGCGTTCCAGCTTCGTCTCCAGCCAGACGTCGTCGTCGTCGATGAACCCGACGTACTCCCCGCCGGCCTCGTCGATGCCCGTGTTTCGGGCGGCGCAGGCCCCGCGGTTCTCCTCGTGGCGGACGAGCGTGACGTCGACACCCGCGGTGTCGACCTCGTCGAGCAGGGGCGCCACCGGCTCGGGCGAGCAGTCGTCAACGACGATCAGCTCCACCGCCGGGTACGTCTGACTCGCGACGCTGCCGACCGCCTCTTCGAAGTACTCCGGGCGGCCGTACGTCGGAAGCACGACGCTCACCGTGCCCTCGTCACTCATTCCGTCTCCCTAATCCGACTCGGTACTTCGTTATCACCCCGATACCGCCCCCTACCGGTCCGGATCGGACACAACTCTCCGCCGGAGAGGCTTTCTGTCTCGTCGTCGGTCGGTACGGAAGACGTCTCGGACAGCCAGAACCGGCCGAACGCCGATCCAAATATTTCCGGTAGAAGTTATTTATTTCTTTACCTCTATCTATTCGAATCAACGGACATCCGTCTCATCCCAGAAAGATCATGGACACGCAAAACACGCCGGACGAGACTGCTCCCGTGTACAAAGTCGACCTGAACGAGGCCAACGACCGATCGACGAGTCAGATAGTGGTCGAAAGCATTGCCGATCTGACCGACCGAGAGCCGGAGGATCTCGAACCGCTGTGGGATTACGTGGACCCGGAAGCGTTGAACTCGTTCGTCGCTCACGCGGCCGACGCTTCGACGCCGTGTCGACTCGCCTTCCGGTATCAGGGCTACACGGTCGAAATCGTCGAGAACCGCTGGCTTCGGCTCGTTCCGGACGGAGACGGGTCCTCCTCTACGAACGCGTAGTTCGACTGGGTATCGCAGTTTCGCGTCTCCCGCTCGTGTGATCCCCTCGCGGAGCGGCGGGACTGCACCCGTCAGCGAACGGAGGTTCCGCTCGACAACGCGTCCGAGCGGGTTTCAACGGAATCTCGGAGGTTAATCCGGTCGTAAACCGGCTCGGCGCCACTCCGTTGAGCGGGCGTCCCGGTCCCGGTCTGTCGTCGCGAGACCCGGTTGAAACCGGCGTTTCGACGGCGGCGCTCTCGGCTCGTTCGCCCGGGCACGGACCGGTTAGCGAGTCATGAATTAAACGCGCCTGCGGTCTGATGTCCTCCAATGACCGATCGGGACATCGTGTGGCTCACGCTCGAGAGCGTCCGGTACGACCGGACGTCCGTCGGCGGCCACGAGCGCGACACGACACCGTTCCTCCGCCGCCTCGCGAGCGAGGCCGACAGCGCCGCGTTCGAGAACTGCACTACTCACGCCATCTGGACCCGGCCGTCGTCGACGTCGATACTGACCGGCCGAGCCCCCTCGAACCACCGGACGTGGTCGACGGAACTCGCGCTCTCGGACGACGTCCCGACGATTCCGGAGGGGCTACGCGACGCCGGGTACCGGACGGTGGGCATCTCTCCCATCGCGCAGGTGAGCGCCGCGACCGGCCTCGACCGCGGGTTCGAGCGCTTTCATTACCTGGGAAAAGAGCAGCTCCTCGAGCAGGTCGGCCCCCGTATCCTCGCGCGGTATCTCCTGAACCTCCGACGGCACTCGGCCGGCTGGACGACCGACACGCGGAAGCACAGCACTGGCTACATGATCGACGCGCTGGCGAGCCGCGACATCCGCCGGGCGTCCGCCGCCGACGACCCGGTCTTCCTCTACGCGCATCTCGCGGACAGCCATCACCCCTACTACCCGCCGAAGGGCTGGAGAAGTCGGTTCGAGGAAGACCTCGACGCGCCGATGGACCGGGCTCTCGCCGCGTCCCTCGACATGTCCGATCGGGTCCACGAGCACATCGCCGACGGGCTCCCGGTCGACGCGGAGACGTGGAACGCGATCGACGTGATGTACGATTCGGCCCTAGCGTACGTCGACGCCGTCGCCTCGTCCATCGTCGAGACGGCCCGAGCCGAGCTCGACGACCCGATAATCGTCGTCACCGCCGACCACGGCGAGTTCTTCGGCGAAGAGGGACTGCTGGCGCACATGCTCTCGACGCACACGGCGGTCACGATCGTCCCGCTCGTCGTCGCGGGACTGGACGGCCTCTCCGGTGCACGGAGGGATGTCGTGCAGCACGCCGACGTGATGCGGACCGTCGTCGCGGCGCTCGGACTGGACGTGCCGGTCCCGATCGGACAGGATATTCGGACCGACCCGAGAGAGATCGCGTTCACCCAGCGCGGCGAACCCCGGAGTGAGACGAAGATCGAAGAGTTCCGCCGTCACAACCCGACGTTCGATGCGAGTCGATTCCTCACCGGGGTCGTCACCAGCGCCCGGACGACTGAGCACCGGTACCAGCGCGGCGACGACCGCGCGGAGCTCTACCGGCTCCCGGACGAGTCCGCGGACGTCTCCGAGTCGGCGCCCGACGTCGTGGAGCGTTTGGACGGCGAGATCGATTCGTGGCTCGCGACCCACGGCGCACCGGACGATTCCCGGGAACGAACCGCCGACTTCAGTCCGGAGATGGCGGAGCAGCTGGAGGACTTGGGCTACCTCTGAGTCCCCCCACCGCGGCCTGACCCGCCCGTTCCGCCCGATAGGTCGGGAGTAACAATGTGGTGGAAGGCGGTATGGACGTGACAGCTATGGACTCACTCAGCGGAGAGCGCAGTGATCGCGCCCGCGAGAGACGTGACGGCTCTCAACGCGCGCGCGCCAGCTTTCGGTCCGCGCGGGAAGACTATCGTCCCGCCCGATCGACGCCCGGCGATCGCTGCCGCGCGACGGCGAGACGTGCGACCGGGGCGATACCGCGATGACCGCGTTCGAGCCGGAGCGGGCGTTCGTTCTCGGGCTGGACGGCGTCCCGTGGTCATTGATCGAGAAATGGATGAACTCGGGAGACCTACCGACGTTTGAGCGGCTCCGACGGGGGGGCCGCGCGGGGCCGTTCGAGAGCACGGTTCCGGCCAACACGCCGGTCGCGTGGCCGTCGATAGCGACCGGCTGTGACCCCGCCGGCCACGGGCTGTTCGAGTTCACGAAACTGAACCCCCAGTACGGGCAGCGACCGAACACCGGCGCGGATCGAACCCGACCGGCGATATGGGACATCGTCTCTCCGGCCGTCGTCGGCAACGTCCCGATGACCTTCCCCGCCCGGGAGTTCGACGGCGAGATGGCCACCGGGATGATGACGCCAGAGGACGCCTCGGAGTTCACCTATCCCCCGGAGCTCGGAGCGGCGATCGACCGCCGGATCCCCGACTACGAGATCGGGCTGGACTGGAAGGAGTACTTCGGCCGGCGGGAGGCGTTCCTCGACGCGCTCGACGGGCTGCTGTCGAACCGTCGAGAGCTCATGCGACTACTCCTCGAACGGACCGACTGGAAGCTCTCCTTTTTCGTGTACACCGCGCCCGATCGACTCCAGCACCTCGTCTGGGACGAGGCGGTGCTCAAGGCGCACTACGAGGAGCTCGACGACCTGCTGGCCGAAGTCGTCGAGCGCTGCGAGCGGACCGGCGCCGTCCTCTTCGTCGTCTCGGACCACGGCTTCGGCCCCGTCTCCAGACAGGTGAACGTCAACGAGATACTTCGCCGGGAGGGTCTCATCGCGCGGCAGGAGCAGGAGGGAGTGCGGGGCGTCATGTCGTTCGCTGGCTTGGACAAGGACGACGTGCTCGACGCGTTACGGCGAGTCGGGATCGACGAGGGGACGCTCGTTCGATACCTGCCCGAGGGACTGATCAGCCGCGCGGCGACCCGCATACCGGGCGACCACGCGCTGTACGACGCCGACTTCTCGCGAACCGAGGCGTTCCTCCACGGGCTCGGGAGCGTCTACGTCAACGACACCGCCCGGTTCGCGTCGGGGACCGTTCCCCCCTCGGAGGTTCCGGCGGTCAAACGCCGCGTGACGGAGATCCTCGAAAACGTCCGGGATCCGGAGACGGGCGACCGGCCGCTCGTCGTTGTCGATCCCGGCCGCGAGACGCCGGACGCGGACGGTCCCGATCACGGAGCGGCCGCCGCGGGCGACACGCTCGAACCGGACCTCTTGGTCGAGTCGATCGACGGGTATACGGTGAACTGGCAGTTCGCCGACGAGCCGTTCACCGTCCCGGAAAAGGCCGCAGACCACGAATCTGAGGGGATCTTCTTCGCGCACGGTCCCGGGATCGAGGCGGGGTCGCGGCCGGCGGACGCCTCGGCCGTCGATCTCGTTCCCACGCTCCTGCACCTCCTCGACCGTCCGGTGCCGTCCCACGCCGACGGCGCCGTGCTCGAGGAGATATTCGCGACGGGGTCGCCCGCGGCGGGCCGGCCCATCCGGTCCGCGGAGTACGACGCCGGCGAGCCGCGGGAGGAGGGCGACGGCGAGTCGCAAGCGGAGGTCGACGGCGACTTCGACGAGGTCGAAGACCGGTTGCGCGGGCTGGGATACATGGAGTGACCGACGGACGGGCGGCCGCGGTCGTGACTCCTCGGAAGCGGCGTTCCGAGCGGCCGCCGAGCCGCTCTCGGCGTCAGTCCCGGTCGTTTGACTGCCGGTACATTCCGACCGCACGCCCCGCGAACCGCATCAGGTTCGCGCCCGAGCGGACGAGCGCGTGTTTCGGCGTGGCTCCCACGTAGTTCATCGGGTTCAGCACCGTCTGCAGCGTCCGGAAGTACTGACTCGACGACGGGACGTCGTTCATCTCCCAGAGCTGTGGCGTCTGCAGCTCCAGTTCGTACTGCTTGCGCCAGTAGTCGGTGATCGAGTCGGCGTAGGCGTGATACACGAGCAGCTCGGGGTCGTAGTAGATCGGATAGTGATTCAGTATCCGCTCTGCAAGCTCTTTCTCCTCGTGTCCCCAAGTGATGTCCTCGTTCCACATCCCGGCGTCGTCGAACACCTCCTTTCGGCAGGCCGCGTTGCAGCCCCAAAACCGGGTGACGTAGCGGGGATCGGACCCCTGGTCGTAGTGGGATGTCAGTCGCTTGATGACATCGTTTCGCGGATGGATGATCTTCCCCGTCACGACGGCTTCGCGCTCCAACAGGTCTGAGACCCGGTCGAGGTATCCTTCGACGGGCATCGAATCGTCGTCGAGGAACACGAGCTTCTCCGCGCTCGCCCGTCGAATCCCTGCGTTCCTGGCTTTCGTCGCCGAATCCTCGCTCTGCACGAGCACCTCGTAGTCGGAGAACTCGTGCTGTTCGAGCCTCGCGACGGACTCGACCTCGTCTTTCGGCTTAAGCGTCGGGACGATTATGCTCAGTTCGGGCATGGATTCCATCTGTCGCCGTCGGTCGGTTCGTCTCTTGGGTGGATAGTATCGGCCACGACTGACGAATAAATTGTTATTCCGTACATACCGAGCCGACACGCAGCACGGGACGCTCGCAAGCCGCCGCCGACGACCGCAGCCGCGACCTGACCCCGCCTCGATGGCGAAGACGACCGAACCGAGGTCCGCACGGCGCCGGCGCCGCTCGCCGGCCACGGTCGCACCCGGCGAGTTTATGAGGGGCGGCGTGCGATACGGCGGGATAGTAGCTTCATAACAAACCCGATCGAACGCGGTTCCACTCATGTCAAATGCTTCGAAGAAATCCCTCCCCTCAACAGTCGTCCGCCTCGTCGATTCGACCACGTCTTCCCGGAGTGTCGCATCGATGAAACGACAGTCATTCGACTTCTTCGGGTCGGTGCTGTTGGAGGTTCGCGGCGACGGCGGCCGCTCGACCCAACAGTTCTACACGATGTTCGATCACTTCGCGGTCGACGATCCGGAGCGAGAGCCGGATGTCGTGGTCGAACGGACGACCGAGGAGCCGGACCTCGACGCGGTTCTCGGCGACCCCTCGGACCACTACGGCTGGACCGGTGACCGGTTCGTCGTCCGCAACGGGTCGAACTTCATGACCGTCGAACCCGGGTGGGACCACATCTACGTGTCGCCGAACTGGGAGCCGTTCCTGGCAACCTATCCCGTCGAGTTCCGGATCAGACAGGAGCTCGCGAAGGAGGGGCGCGCGCTGATCCACGCGTCTGGGATCGAACTCGACGGAGAGACGACGTTGTTCCCGGCCTGGCGCGGCGGCGGGAAGACGAACACGCTCCTGTCGCTGTTGCGGGAGGGCGCGGGCTACCTCTCCGACGACCGGCTGTGGGTCGGCACCGATGGCACCGCCCTCGGCTACCCGTTATCGGTCAACCTCCAACCGTACAACATCCGGTCGTTCCCCGAGATCGAGGTCGGACACGACGACTTTCAGGACTATGTCCAGGACGAGGTGAGCCAGTTCATCGAGATGAACGTAAACGCCAGCGACGGCGTCGTTCAGAAGGTCATCAGCTTCCTGAACGAGCGGTATCTACAGGAGAACGGCCGGGAGTTCACCGACGTCTCGATGGTGTTCCCGGGTTCACAACACGTCCCCGAGTCGACGGTGGACAACGTCGTCGCCCTCAGAGCGGCGCCGAACAGCACCCACGTCGACATCGAGGAGATGTCGTCCGAGCAGATGGTGACGGAGGTCGACGCGATCAGCTACTACGAGTGGAACGAAGTCCTCATGGAGTACTTCTTGGCGTACGATGCGCTCTGCCCCGGCCCCTCCTTCGCCGACAAGTTGGACGACGTGATCGAGGCCGAAGAGGACGCGTTCCGAGAACTGTGCGAAGGCGTCGACACCTATCAGGCGCGGATCCCGCGCACCGCCGACTGGAAGTCGGACGGAATCGACCGAGAAATAGTCGACCGCATCGAATCGCTCTCTACCCGGACGCAGGCTCCCGCCACCGACTGAACTTCGACGCAACCGTCCTCCGGCTAACCACGTCGCGGCCGCCCTCTCGAACTGCCGACCGACTGTCCTCCTCTCGAGTCGAGGTCATCGCCCGCGTCGCCCGATGCGCAGCACTCCGTACAGCAACGCGAGGGCGGCGAGAACGTTGGTCACGCCGAACCCCGGCACCTCCGACTGCGTGATGCCGTCCCCTTCGGTGGACGAGGAACCCATCGTCCCGGAGCCGTTAGCCGTCGCGTCGGTTTCGTCTGCGGCGTCGTCGGAGCCGTCCGCTGAGGCGTCTCCTGCCCCCGCGGAGTCGGTCGGCGTTCCGTTCGGACTCTCGTCCGATCCGGGTGCCGTCCCGTTCGTTTCGTTCGCAGGGCGGACTGCGTGGTCGGCCCGAGACGAGTTCCCCGCCGCGACGACGAACCAACCGAGGCGCGGCGGCGCGCCGGTGAGCGTCACGGTCCCCTCGTTCGACTCGTCGACCGGTTTCGCGAGCGTCTCCCACTCCCCTGTCACCGCGTCGTAGCGCTCCATCCGCAGCCGGGTAACGTTCGCGTCCGACGCCTCGACCGCGCTCCGGTTGAGCGCGAGCGTCAGCTGGTCCGCCGCGCCGTCGGACGCCTCGGGCGAAGTGAACCTCATCACGGTAACTACCTCGCTGGCGTTGTCCCCCCTCGAGTCGGCGACGTCGCCGGGGAGCCGCTCGAACTCGGTCACGACGTAGTCGCCGGAGGCACCGGCTTCGAGTAGGAGTTCGACTCGGTCGATCGTCGGGCTACTCCCGTTGAACGTCGTGACGATCGACGCGGTTCCGTTCGGCGACGCGGTGTCGGAGGCGACGAGCGGGGGGCCCGCGGGCGACTCGTCTCTCTCGCCGGCATCGCCGGTTCCCCCACCGTTCGCGCTCCCCCCGAACTCCCGCCGCTCGCCCCGCCGCCGTTATTGCGGTCGTCGTTCGTCGCATCGTCTCCGTCATCGTTCGAATCGCGGTCGTCCGGTTACTGTCACCGTCACCTCCGTCGTACGGTCCCCGTCACTGCCGTCGGTTTCCCATCTCACCATCGCTGCCGATCGCTCCCATCTCACACATCGCATCATCGCTGTGGCGGTCTCCATCGCTCCGTCTCCACCGTCGTCCTACTCTCATCGTCCCCATCGTCACCGTCTGACCCGCCATCAGCACCGTCGTCCGACTCTGGCTCGACGGTGAGCCTAATGCCGTCGTACCCCTGTGGGTTCTGCTCCTGCGCCACGGCGTCGGAGAGCTTGGTGTCGGACTCCACGAACGCGAGCGTCGTCTCGTTTCCGGGCTGTCCGACGAGTTCGACCGTCACCGTCGCGAGCCGCGGATCGGTGACGTTCGACGCCCGGTACTGATTGAACGCGACCCAGCCGCTATCGTTGTCGACGTTGGTCACCGGGTCGTCGAAATCGTCGGTCCCCGACACGGACACGACCCGCACGATGTCCGAATCGAACGTCAGGTTGGCTTGGTAAGCGGACACGTTCGACGCGTTCACATCGACCGTCACCGTGACCGTCTCTCCGGCGGGGGCACTGGCGGTGCTGCCGCCCGATTCGTTGGTGAGCGCGACCGACGGTGCGTCCGCGCTGGCGACGCCGACGGCGGCGCCCGCGAGGGCCGCTCCGAGGAGCAACGCTGTCGCCGCGACGACCACCGTTGCCCGTCGCGATCCGCCGTCGGTTCGTCGGGTCATTCTGCCCCCGTCTCGTCGATGATCTCAACGATGTCCGTGATGTCGACGTCCCCGTCGCCGTCCATGTCTGCCGCCTCGCGGTCGATGTCGACGTCCTCGTTAGCGACGTGTCGCTGGGCGAGATCGACGTCGCGTCGTCCACATTGGCCGTCTCCGTTCACGTCGCGGCTTCCCCGCCGTCCGCTCCCGTCACCGCCGTCACTCCGTCGTCCGTCGTCCCGTCGCTGCGTCACTCCCGTCGCTGCCGTCACTCCCGTCACCCCGTCACTTCCGTCGCTCCCGTCACCGCCGTTGACTCCCTTCATTCGCGTCATTCCGTCGCTCCCGTCACCGCCGTCACCGCCGTCGGCCGGGCTCGAAGTCACGGTCAGGCGCGGCGGCGTCTCCCCCTCTGCGTCGCAAAGTCCCATCGTCGGTGCCGGAGAAGGAAGGATTCGCCCAGCCTGTGATTTAGGCTCGCCGCCGCCCACGCGCCGGACGCCGGCTGTGACGTCGATCTCTCCCTCGGGTCCTCCGGAGACGCCCGTCTTCGCTTCCGCGCCCGCCTCGCGTCGGAACGTCGGCGCTGACGCCGCCGCGACGAGTTCCAGGTAGCGCTCTCGTCCAGTTCCCTGAGCAGTCGATGTTACGCCACCGCATCGCCCATTCACGGTCTCCGACCGTTAGCGTCGCCGATTTCACGGTCGCGTCTCCTCCTTCTCTCCGAGACGCCCCAACCACGCCCCTCGGTTGTCGGTGTTCGCGTCCTTTGCACTCACCTCAACTCCTACTCTTCTGTTTGCCTCCGACTTTTCTCTTCCCTCGTAGCCGCGGTGCCCGCTGGACGAGACGGTTTCTGTCTGCAACCCTTCCCAAGTCATTCAACAAGCCTTTCATCTCTTCGTACTGTCTTTATACTTTATCCACCCAATTCGGTCGGGTCGCCCTCCCACTCGAGCATCAGTCTGAGATCTACTCTTCTCTCTCTGATTCCAATCCTACCCGACACCCGCTTTCTCGGAGTCTATACTCCCCGTTTCTAGAATGCTTAGTACCATGAACACCTGCGGGTTTCGGCTTGATGAGCCGCTGCCAGATCTGTTCGCCGGATTTCCGTTATCGTTTTTTTCCTCGACGAACTGGGGTTCGTCCCGGATTTTCATCCCAGTTCGCTACTTTCCCCTCCGTCGATACGCTGCGTCGTGACGATCGTCGCGCTCGGTACTGTCGAGCACGCTCTGTGCCCAGTCGGCGCGGCGTCTCTGGTCTCCCACTCCAGGCATAAATCGTGCCCCGTGCAGAACAGCTTAGGAGTTCATCCTCTCCCCCCTCCGCCTCAGTCGTCATGTCGAACCCATCCAATTCTAGTTTACGAGCCCACTCGTCGGACGTCGTAATCGTGATTGGCCGGGAAGCACGCTGTAAGGAACGCGCCTTGCCAATTTGACCATCGCCTGATCATAACGTTCACTGGCCGCTCTACTCTTGACGATCACTTTCGTGAGTGGACGAAGACCGGATGTTCTCCGCGTCGGCGTTCTCGGGATCCAATCGGTCTGTGGTAGGCTATACTCGTTCGGCATCTCTTTCCGCGTTAGTACTGGGTGTCAGGAAGGGCAGCGACGTTCCACGACCCCAGCGTCGGGCCATATCGGTGCTCGACGCCCCCGCGAGAGCGACACCGCCGCTGCCGATCCACCGATTCCGCACGAAACGACCGCCGCGAATCATTGGTTAGGAACCGCGCTATCCGGACCGTGATCGGGAACTGTCGGACGGGTGGCAGCCGCGTCGTCACCGTCCCTCCGGTCGGCATTGGGAAGCATTGTGACGTGACTTGCGGGAATAATTGTTTATTTGATACAAAGGTATACATCGCTTACCTTCGACCGTAATCGGGTTATCGGGAAAATAGAATGTTCGAGGAGCTCTCTCTGCGAGAATCACCGTCGGTTAAGTGGGTTCAGCAGCGGACGAACCCGTCGCAACTGTAGCTCCGTTTATGACAGCGGATATCGCTACCATCGTCAACTCACATCGTGCGGTGCGAGGGTGTTCAGAAACGCCACCACTCGTTCGTCCTCGAGCAGGCCGCATCCTAACTGTTGGAGGGACAAACCGGGAGCGCAGTTCCCTTCAATGACGACTGGCCCGTCGTCCGTCAGCACGATATCCCACCCGACGTACGGGTTCTCGCGGTGGTGCTCGGCCATTTCTATCGCCGCTTCCTTCGCCGACTCCCAGCCGGGAATCCTCTCGCCGCTCACTCTGGTTCCCGTCTCGGGATGACACTTCAGACGCTGGAGACCGCCGTCAGAAGAGTACGTGTGTAAGTCGCCGAACTCACCGGTCTCGACGTCGACGGGAGCGGCGAATCCGCCGCCACTCCAGTTGTCTACGGGGCCAGTGGAATCGTTCCCGAACCGGTGGACCGCGCTGGCCGCGAAGAACTCGCCCGTGTCCGGATTCCGCATCGTTAAGATGCGGATCGTATTTACAGAGGTCGGCGATATCGACTCAGCGTACGCGTGATTTTCCACGTACTCGGTTACGACGGAGGACTCAGTTCCATCGATCAATTCGATCACCTCCGCCTCGGAACTAGGCTCATCGTTGATACGATACCCGTCTTGGTTCGTTGAGAGATGGAAGACCCCTCTCCCGTGGGTTCCCGTTACCGGTTTGAGTATCAGGTCGCCCTCGTCGTGGAGCGCGTCCAGTAGACTACCTCCGGTCTTGGAGTACGCATGGAACTGTCCGTCCCTGATTAATCCGTAGAATTCTGAGATATGATCGACATGGCCCTCCGTCGAGAGATGGTATGCGGCTTTGTTTTCGAGGACGTCGGCGTATGCGGGGTTGACAGCTGGCCAGATGTACTTCAACTGCTGAGTTGCTGATAAGTAATTAGACGGATCGCTGTTGTCCAGATCCAGGAGAACGAAAATTCGAGAGTTAAAGCCGTGACGCCAAGCGTAGAGCCGTTTCCAAGCGGGAATCGGATATTCGTTCCACAGTTTGATTTCTCTCAACAGGTACTGTAGCACATTCCTCAGGAGTTGAAGTACGGATATCACCTGAGAAACGACCGATTTCACCTGTGTGAGCGCGAACCGTATTGATCGAAATGTGCGAGACCGGGGCGTGCGAGAGCCCATACTCTCAACAGAACTATGTGTATAATAATAATAAATAGCATAACATGAGCGGTTCACAACCCGTGATCCGTCTCTAACGAGACAGTGCCGAAATTGCTTGCAAACGATGGTCTTCCACATTCCGAAAGACACGTTAGACAGTATGTTAATATCATATAGATGATATAAAATTAATGAATATAGATCCGAGAGTTAGCGGAAGGCAATCGGAATCGTCAACGAGACACTTCACCTCGATGGGCTGGTAGCGGTGGCATCGATAAGTCAGGCACCGCCGTCTCTCTGTCTCGTTGCGGTAGAGTTGAGGGGTAAACGTCCGCAGTGAACGGATCAACCGTGTCGTGCAGCCAGCGGTGCTACCCGCGGAGACGGGCCATTTTTCCGATCCCGACGAAGGGGGAGGCGATTAATCAACGCATAGTCTAGTGCGTGTCATCGGCATGACTCGGTAATGGCAGTGAGAGCCGCGATCATCGGCACCGGAGAGAAATCCGACGACCCCGACCGGACCGGCTACGCGATGGCGTACCGACACGCGCCGGGGTATCAGCGACTCGACGGGGTCGAACTCGTGGCCTGCGCGGACATCGTCCGGGAGAACGCCGAGTCGTTCGCCGACTCGTTCGACATTCGGTCCGAGCACGTGTACGAGGACTACGAAGAGATGCTCGAGGGCGCGGAGCCGGACGTTGTGAGCGTCTGTGTCCCCCCCGCGATCCACGCACAAATCGTCGTCGACTGCGCCGAGAGCGGCGTTCCCCTCGCGATCCACTGCGAGAAGCCGATGGCGACGACGTGGGGCGACTGCCGGCGGATGGTCGAGGTGTGCGACCGCGAGGGCGTGCAGCTCTCGATCAACCACCAGCGGCGCTTCGGGGCCCCCTTCACCCGCGCGAAGTCGCTGATCGACGACGGGACGATCGGGGACCTCGACCGGATCGAGTTCGGTGAGGTGAACCTCTCCGACGCCGCCGTTCACCAGTTCGACCTCGCCGGCTACTTCACCGACTGGTCGCCCGTCGAGTGGGTGCTGGCGGGCGCCGACTTCAGCGAGGAGAACGAGTGGTTCGGCACGCGACACGAGCACCAGGGGCTCACCCAATGGTACACCGAAAGCGGCGTTCACGGTATCGCCTCCTCGGGCGAGGAACCGGGGATGGGCGCCGAGTTCGTCGGGTGTTACATGCGACTGATCGGCGAAAACGGAACGATAGAGCTCGGCGCCGAGGACGGGCCCCACCTCAGATACCGTACCGACGGCGGGTGGAACACGGTCGACACCGGCGAGACGATTCACCGACCGCAACCCGGGAAACTCCGATTGGGGCTCGGAAAAGTCGTCGAACGGGCCCCCTTCGGCGACAAGCGCTCCTTCCTCCCCACCTCGTTCGTCGAACGGGCCATCGAGGACGTCGTCGACGCGCTCCGAGAGGACCGGGAACCGGCGACCAGCGGCGACCGGTCCCTGTACGCGGCGGAGCTGCCGTTCGCGTCGTGGGAGTCGGTCAGGCGGCGCGGTCGCGTGACGCTCCCGCTGGAGATCGACGACAACCCGCTCGAGGCGCTCGTCGAGACCGAGGAGGGCGCCGACGGATCCGCCGGCGAAACCGCCGACGGCGCGAACGTCGACGGCGGGACCGACCACTCGGCGGCGACGGAGCCGAACGAGTGAGATCGGACCGGGACCGACCCCGCGATCTCGGCTTCGTCCGTTAGTTCGCTGCTACCGCGCCGTTTTCGCGAAGCATAACAAAACGTCACTGTCCTAACGTCATAACGAGATGTACAGCCACGCAGGCATCGAGATCGGGGTCACGACATGAGTTCGTCGGACGACGACGGGAACGGTGCGTCCGACGGCGACGTCGCGTCGGCCGACGACGAGCGCGCAACGCCGGACGGCGACGACACTGACATCGCGTCGGACGTGACGATCGGGACCGGAGACGGAACCGAGCCGGTCATCGGCACCGACGCGACGATTCGTTCCGATTCGGTGATCTACGACGACGTCGTCGTCGGCGACGGCTTCCAGACCGGACACGGCGTACTCGTCCGCGAGGAGACCGAGATCGGCGACGACGTGCTCGTCGGAACGCAGACGGTCATCGACGGATACTCCACCATCGGATCCGGCGTAAGCCTCCAGAGTCAGGTGTACGTACCGTCGAACACGACGATCGGCGACGACGTCTTCGTCGGCCCGGGCGCCGTGTTAACGAACGATCCGTTTCCGGTCCGCCGCGACGTGGAGCTGACCGGACCGACGATCGAGGACCACGCGTCCATCGGCGCGAACGCGACCGTCCTCCCCGGGGTCACCGTCGGCCGCGGCGCGTTCGTCGCCGCGGGTGCGATAGTCACGAAGGACGTGCCGCCGGAGACGCTCGCCGTCGGCTGTCCCGCAAGCATCGAACCGCTTCCGGACGAACTGAGCGGGAACAACCAGATCCGGGACCAGTCCGAGGCCGATACGCAATGATTCCCAGCGCGAACCCGTCGCTCGGAGCCGAGGAGAAACGCCGCGTCGAGGCGGTGATCGACTCCGGGATGTTGGCGGAGGGCGAGGTCGTCGAGGAGTTCCAGTCGGAGTTCGCCGACTACTGCGGCGTCGACCGCGGAATCGCGACCACGAACGGGACAACGGCCCTCCACGCCGCGCTCGTCCGGCTCGGCGTCGGAGAGGGAGACCGGGTGCTCACGACGCCGTTCAGCTTCATCGCGACGGCGAACGCGGTCAGACTGGCCGGGGCCGAGGTGGACTTCGTCGACGTGGACCCGCGGACGTACAACATCGACCCGGACGCGCTCGAAGCGCGGCTCCGCGACGGCGAGCCGGTCGACGCCGTCATCGCGGTCCACCTGTACGGACTCCCCGCGGACGTCGGCAGACTGGGCGAGCTCGCCGACGAGTACGACTTCCGGCTCCTCGAGGACGCGGCGCAGGCGCACGGCGCGCGCTACGACGGCGAGCGCGTCGGAAGCTTCGGCGACGCGGCCTGCTTCTCGTTTTACCCGACGAAGAACATGACGACCGGGGAGGGGGGAATGATCCTCACCGACGACGAGGCGGTCGCCGAGCGGGCGCGCCGGTTCGTCGACCACGGGCGAACGACGGGATACGAACACGCGTCGGTCGGCCACAACTTCCGGATGACGAACCTCGCGGCGGCGATCGGTCGCGCCCAGCTCGACCGCTTGCCGGAGTTCACTCGGGCGAGGCGGGAGAACGCGGCCGGGCTGACGCAGCGGCTCGCCGACGTCCCCGACGTCGTGACGCCGCTCGAACCGGACGGGTACGAGCACGTGTACCATCAGTACACGGTCCGGGTGCCGGACCGCGACGCGCTCAAAGAGCACCTCGCGAGCCGCGACATCGGCTCGGGAGTGTACTACCCGATCCCGATCCACGAGCAGCCGGCGTACGAGGACGTCTCGGGGTCGTATCCCGTCGCGGAGGCCTGCGCAGAGGAGGTGCTGTCGCTCCCCGTCCACCCCGAGCTGGACGAGTCCGACCTCGACGAGATCGCCGAGGCGACGGCGGGGGCGATCGTATGACGGCGGACGACGGCGACGGTGACGTCGACGTCGGCGTCATCGGCGTCGGCGCGATGGGACGGAACCACGCGCGAGTGTACGCGGAGCTCTCCGGCGCGCACCTCGTCGGAATCGCCGACGCTGACGCCGAGCGCGCCTCGGAGGTCGCCGGCGAGATCGGCACGACGTCGCACGCGACCGGGACGCTGCTCGACCGCGCCGACGCGGTCTCGATCGCCGTCCCGACGGAGTATCACGCGGACCTCGCCGGCGAGTGCATCGACGCGGGGGTTCACGTCCTCGTCGAGAAGCCGTTCGTGGCCTCGCTCTCGGAGGGCCGGGACCTGATCGAGCGGGCGGAGGCGGCCGACGTGCTCCTCCAGGTCGGCCACATCGAGCGGTTCAACCCGGCGGTGACGGAACTGACCCGGATCGTCGAGGGCGTCTCTCCCATCTCCGTCGACGCCCGGCGCCTCGGACCGCCGAGCGACGACGCGCGGTCGCTGGACGAGAACGTCGTCCACGACCTGATGATACACGACCTCGACATCGTCCGGTCGCTCGTCTCCGGAGAGATCGCCCGGATAAACGCCCTCCGGACCGATGACGGGCAGCACGCGAACGCGCAGCTTCGATTCGACGACGGCACCATCGCCACTCTCACCGCCAGTCGCGTGACCCAGCAGAAGGTCCGCGATCTCACGATCACGGCGGAGGAGTGTTACATCGAGCTCGACTACCTCACGCAGACGATCGAGATCCACCGGCAGTCCCGCCCGGAGTACATGGAGATCGGGGGGAACATCCGCTATCACCACGAGGGGATCACGGAGCGTCCGATGGTCCAGTCGGGCGAGCCGCTGCGATACGAGCTCGAGTCGTTCGTCGAGTCGGTCGCGGAGCACGCGGCCCCGCGGATCACGGGCGAGGACGGGCTCCGTGCGGTCGAGCTGGCGGGCGCCGTCCTCGAACGCGCGAAAGCGACCGAGGAGTCTCGAACCGACGCCCCACGCGTTGTTCGGTCGGACCGATGACCCGACCGACGACGAAGCCGGGGTCGCTGTACGACGCCGACCGAAGCGACGAGGAACTGCGCGCGCTCGTCGACGGTCGGAACGCCTCCGTCGCGGTGTACGGGCTCGGAAAGATGGGGCTCCCGCTGGCGACCGTGTACGCCGGTCGGGTCGGCGACGTGGTCGGCGTCGACGTCGACGAGTCGGTCGTCGACTCGGTCAACCGCGGCGACTGCCACATCGACGGGGAGCCGGGGTTACCTGAAACGGTCGCCGAGGCCGTCGGGAACGACGCGCTCCGCGCGACGACCGACGCCCGCGCGGCCGCGGAACGGGCGACAGTTCACGTCGTCATCGTCCCGACCCCAATCACCCACACGAAGGAGCCGGACCTCTCGATCTTCGATACGGTCATCGAATCGGTCGCTCACGGGCTCTCGCCGGGCGACACCGTGTTCGTCGAGTGCACCGTTCCCCCGGGGACGTGCCGCGACCGGCTCGTCCCGACGCTCGTCGATCGGAGCGGCCTCTCGGCGGACGAGTTCGGCGCCGCCTTCTGTCCGGAGCGCACGTCGAGCGGCCGGGCCCTCGAAGACATCACGGGCGCGTATCCGAAGGTCGTCGGCGGCGTCGACGACGAGAGCGCCCGCGTGGCCGAGTTCGTCTACGGGAACGTCACCGACAACGACGTCATCCGGGTCTCCGACGCGACGACGGCGGAGGCCGTCAAGCTGTTCGAGGGCCTCTACCGCGACGTCAACATCGCCCTCGCGAACGAGCTCGGGACCCTGGCCGACGACCTCGGGATCGACGTGCGGGAGGCGGCCGACGCGGCCAACACGCAGCCGTTCTGTCACCTCCACAGCCCCGGCGCCGGCGTCGGCGGTCACTGCATCCCGTGGTACCCGTACTTCGTGATGAGCCGGGTGGACACGCCGACGCCGCTGCTCAGAACCGCGAGGGAGGTGAACGACTCGATGCCGTCGTTCACCGCGGGGATCGTGGAGCGCGAGCTCGCGGAGCGAGGCACGTCGATCGAGGGGTCTCGGGTGCTCGTCCTCGGCGTCACGTACCGTCCGGGCGTCAAGGAGACGCGCGCGACGCCCGCCGGGCCGCTCATCACCGACCTGAAGCGCCGCGGCGCGGAGACGCTCGCGACGGACCCCATGCTCGACGACGAGACGATCTCGTCGTTCGGCGCGGAGCCGCTCTCGCTGGCCGAGGTCGGCCGCTCCGACCCGGACGCCGTCGTCGTCGTCACCCCCCACGAGGCCTTCGACGGCGTCGAGTGGGACGGCTTCGACGACGTGGTCGTGGTCGACGGCCGGGACACGCTCGGCGACATCGGCCACCCGACGTACACCATCGGCTCCGGGCGGAACTGATCGCCTCCGCGGAACGGTCCTGATCCCCTCCGCGGAGCGAACCGACCGGAGCGTGATCTACGGCCCTCAGAGGTATCCCAGGTCGGTTAGCTGCTGTTCCATCGCGTCGGAGTATGTCGCCTCGGCCTCCCCCGCGTCCGGCGTGGTCATGTCTTGGAGCCGCGCCCCTAAGCGCTCGTCGAGCTCGTCGCGGACCGTCGGATACTCGTCGCCCACCTCCGTCTCCTCGTCCGGGAGTCTGAACAGCTCCGCCTTCTCGGACCCCTTTAGGTACTTGAACTCGTCCGTGCGGAACGCCGTCATTGGCGTCTCGTGGTACCGGGAGGTGTCGAACGCCGGGTCGGCCTCTAGGTACTCGTCGAAGTGGGGAATCCCCCGCTGGCTGATCGCGCCGTCCGGGGTGGTCTCCCTGAGGTCGACACCGCTGAACTGGTCGTGAGAGACGCCGAGCCGCTCCGCGACCGTGCGCGTGACGTCGATGTGCTGGACCACGTCGTCCCGGGCATGTTCCAGTCCCTCGATCCCGGAGACGACCATCGGAACGTTCGTCAGGTGGTCGTCGAGAACGAGGTTGTGGCCGAGGATGCCCTGTTCCCCGAACAGGTCCCCGTGGTCGCCGGTGACGACGAAAACGGTCTCACCGTCGGCCACCTCCCGCACGTGGTCGAACAGCGCTCCGACGAACTCGTCCGCGTACGCGATTTCGGCGTCGTACAACGCTTTGAGCGCCTCCCAATCCTCGTCGGAGAACGGACAGCCGTCGACGATGCGCTGAATCATTCGGTCTCGGCTCGCGTACGTGTCCAGCGACAGCTCCAGCGCCTCCTGCGTCGAGTACGCGATCTCGTCGGTGAACCGGTCGATCCACTTCCGCGGCGGTGCGTACGGGAGGTGCGGATTCGGACAGTGCGTGTAGAGGAAAAAGGGGTCGTCGTCGGCCGCGAGCGAGTCGAGCCATCGCTTCAGGGCCTCGCGCATGATGTACGTCTGGTTGTGCCGCCGCACGTTGAGCGAGAATCCGGGGCCGTACTCCCAGGCGCGGAAGAGGTACTTTAACGCCGCCGTCCGCGTTTCCGGTTCGTGAAACGCGCGACGGAGCAAGGAGTGGTGATATTTCTCAAACCCCCGATCGAGCCCCGTCGCCTCACTAAGATAGGAGTTCGGGGTAAAACACGCGGTCTGGTACCCCTGATCTCGGAGCAGGTCTGGCAAGGTGGCGACGTCCGGCGGGAGCGGCTCCTTCGCCTTCCCGTCGTACCCGACTCGGTGTTCGAATAGATACGTTCCCGTGAGGATGGAGGCGCTCGACGCAGGCGTCCACATCGACTGGGAGAAGCAGTGCTGAAACGCGGTCCCATCGGGTCCCGACGCGATCCGTTCGAGGTTGGGAGTCGTCTCTCGGTCGTACCCACAGACGGACGTGTTCGCGGCCCTCACACTCTCGAGGGTTATCCAGACGACGTTGGTCGGGCCCGTATTCATAAGGCGCAGTTACGGAAATGGAGACATAACTAGACACAGAATAACCGGCGGCACGCCGCTTTTCTGAACCCCTCTGACGAAATCAGGGGGAGTATCGCACTGGCCGGGTCGGCGGCGGCGCGCCCCCAATCTGCGGTGATCCTTCGAGATCGCGAGGAACTCACTCGGTCGGGCGCAGGAATCTCGCGTGAATCGTGCTCCAGAGGTCTCTGACGCCGGGCGCACCGTCGAGAAGCCACCAGACGAAGACGGCGCTCGCGAGACCGAGTTCGACCAACACCGTCCCCTCGAGCTGCGCATTCAGTAGGTACTGAACGATCCCGACCGACGGCCTGGATCCGGTCTTCGCCTCGAAGAAGGGCCACAGGAGGAACGCGAGGTCGTGGAAACGACCGTCGAGCAGGGGCCGGATCGAATCACCGAGGAGATGCGAGTAGTAGCCGAGGGCGAACGGCCATCCCCGCAGATCGTATCGCCTGCAGAGCGCGACCGCGGCGACGACGATGAGCGTGCCGACGAGGACCGAGTGGCCGAGCGATCGACCGCTCGGGAGGATGTTAAGCGTCCACGCGAGTGGCTTGTCGATGAGGTCCGGTACCTGCGCGCCGAGCGCTACGAGCGCGACGCCGGGCCACGCCGGCCGTCGGCGATTCCAGAGGTGCACGACCGACGAGTGAAGCAGGTACGCGAACGCGAGGTGTCCCCAGGGCCACACGGCTCCTGATCTGGTCTTCCTTCGTATTTATTTGTCGGTTTTGAAACTGGTGGTGAGCGCGGTTAAACACCGTATAACTGATTCGAACAGTTCGAAACCAAGATAGCTCCGTCATTCAGGTAGTAAAAATGATATAAACACGCAGCCCGATCGATCGGTTGGGGCGCACGGCGGCACCGTCGCCTCGGAGAGGGTCGAACCGAACCAGACGGCCACCTCCTTTCGAACCCCGCTCCCGGCGAATTCGAGGCAACTACTCAAATGCCCGGCCCGCGAAGGAGGCGTATGAGCAGCGATCCGGAGTCCGACTCCCCTGCGAAAGGAGACGAGTACGCGCTCCCGAACGGGTCCACTGAGATCGTGTTCCACGTCGAGGACGGCCACGTCCTCACGGTTCGCGAGTACGAGAGCGTCGACGCGTTCGAGGAGAGCGTTTCCCGCGGGCGATACATGGGGACGCGAGAGGACGTCCTCTCGATCCCGGACCCCGAGGAGTTCGCCGACCCTGAGTGATGCCCTGCGGCGAGGAGTAGCGGGGTCGACGGCGATGGCACCGGCTCCGCTGACGCGTCGCGGGGACGGCGGCGCCGCTCAGATCTGATACCACGCGTCGACGGTCCGATGCGCGTACCCCTTGCCGACGACGTCGAGCCGTCCGTCGTCGTCAAGGTCGACCAGTTTCGCCTCGTGCGTCGGCACGCCGCTCGCGACCACCTCGGAGTCGAACGTCCCGTCACCTCGGTTCCAGAAGACGAACTGCCTCGGCTCGTGTCCCTCCTCTAACCCCATCTCGGCGACGAAAATGTCGAGGCTCCCGTCGTCGTCGAGGTCAGCCACTTGGAGCGAGTGCGGGTTCGACATGTCGTCGTGCAACACCGTCAGCTCCCACTCTGGCGGGTCGAAGACCCCGAGGCGCGCGCGCCGGTCGCCCTGATACGGGAGGTCCCCCTCGGTCACGACGAGCTCTTCCTCGCCGTCCCCGTCGACGGCCGCGGCGACGATCCGGGTCCACTCCCACCCCTCGGCGACGACCTCGCGGTCCCAGGTGTCGTCGTCGCGCCGGTGGAACACGTTCGTCCCGGCGACGATCTCGGTGCGCCCGTCGCCGTCGATGTCGAGGACCTGCACGCCCTCGAGGTTCAGGTCCTCGGCGACGAGGTGGCGGTTGGTAACGGGCCATGGCTCCAGCGTCGGGTCGTCGGGAACGTCGTAGTAGAAGACCGTCTCGCTCTCCTGTGAGAGCGCGAGTACCTCGAGGGCGCCGTCGTCGTCCACGTCGGCGACGGCCACGTCGTGGTACTTCTCGAAGTCGTCCGTGATGAGTCGGCGGGTCCACCGGCTGCGCGGGTCCGCTCCCTGCTCGAACCAGTAGAGCTCGTGTTCGTTGAGGTTCTGCCCGGTCACGAGCTCGGCTCGCCCGTCACCGTCGATATCGCCGAGCGCGGCGCCGACCGACAGCTCCGGAGACTTCGCCACCTCGTGTCGCTCCCAGCCGGGGTTCTCGTACCAGAAGACGTTCCACTCGAGTCGGTCGATGATCTCTCCCGTGCCGACGAGCTTCCCTAAGAAGATGCGCTTGTCGATGATCGGGATCGTGACGGGAGCTTTGCGTCCGACGGCGCCGACGATGACGTCGGGACGGCCGTTCCCTGTGAGGTCAGTAGTAAGACAGAAGCTCATCCGGGCGACCGGCGGATTATCGTCAATACACTCGTGTTCGAACCGCAACCGTCGTTCGTCCTGCAGTGACATACTAGTGCGGTGCGCCGGTGCGGGTATTGTAACGCTGTTGTTAATGCTTGCGGGCGGTTTCGGTGCGGGTTTCACGAACGCCCGGTCCAGCGTGTAACTGGGCTACGACGCCAGTTTCCGGTAGATCATCTCGAAGTTGTCGGTGACCGTCCACTGGGTTGCAAACTCGAGTGCCAACACCAGCGCGCCGTAGATGACGGCCCCTGTGGGAATGAGGAGCAGGAGGTTCACGAGCGAGCTGAACGGTGAGATCCCCGCGAGATACCAGACGGTGAGTCCCATCGGAACGCTCGCGATCATCGGGTAGACGAACTCATAGTATATCTCGCGCATCGGCATATCGATGGAGTTCGACATGATGTACATGTCCAGCGGGAGCATCGGGAAAACGAAGATCCCGGTGACGGTGAGCGCCGTTCCGACAATACCGTACGCGTTGGTCATCGGATAGATGAAGACGGCGATCAGCGCGACGCGGAGCGCGGACAGCTTCGTGATGTAATCCGGACGGCCGAGAGCGTGCCAGACCGGTCCGACCGTTTTGGCCAGCGCGCGCATGAGCCCGTAGAACGCGAGTACCTGCATGGCCGGCACCGCGGGCATCCAGTCTTCACCGAACACCGTCATGACGAAGTCGGGAGCTATCGCGGCGATGCCGATCGACGCGGGGAAGGAAATAAGCGCGGTGAACCGGAGCGTCTTGGAGAACGCGGCCCCAAGCTCTTCGGTGTCCGACTGCAACTTCGAGTAGGCCGGGAACATCACGCTCGTGAGCACCTGCGACAGCTCCGTTGCCGGGGCGTTGGAGAACCGGTAGGTGTACTGGTAGTACGCCAGTGCCGTGGGCGTTAGCAGCCACCCGATGAACGCGTCGTCGCCCTGAATATAAAGGAAATACAGGATCGACGAGGCCGTGAGCCACTTTCCGTAGTCGATGAGCTCCTTGGCGATCTCAAAGTCGAACGACGGGAACGGCCGGTAGTCGTGGATTGCGTACGAGAGGGTGAGTTTGGCGACGTCGGCCGCGAGAAATCCGAACACGAACGCCCACGCCGTCGGCTCGATAAGTGCGTATCCAACGCCCACGACGAATTGACTGGTATCTCCCCCGATTTTGTAGGCAAACTGCTTATGAAAATCCAGATTCTTCTGGAAGTAAACGATACCGGGGTTCCGGAACCCGAGAAGGAGCGGCGAGAGCCCGATCGCCTGTATCAACCGCACCGCACGTGGCTCCTCGAAGAACCACCCACCGACCAAGGGAGCAATCGCGAAGAGAACTCCGGCGATGAGGACGCCCCGTCCGATCTCCAGCATCCACGTCGTGTTGAGGTGGCTGTCGACGTTCTGTTCTTTCTTCTGGATCAGCGCCTTGTTAAGCCCAATGGTGGTGAGATTTTGGGTCGCACTCAGCGTCAGCATCGCGATGCCCACAAGCCCGAGCTCGGCGGGGCCGACGAGCCTGGCGAGAACTGCGAGTAGTCCCAGTTGGAGCGCCCGTCCGACGACGTTCTGACTCATCAGCCAAGCCGCGCTCTTAACGGTGCGTTCAACGGTTCCTCCACCCGGCTTCATCCGCTTGACTAAAGCGAGTAGTCGATCGAGCAGACTCATCGGCTACGTCCAAAAACAGACTCCGTTCCGGTTGATAATTGAATTTTATTTGACAACCAGGTGTGTCTCATTGAGCCGTACTGAACAGTTTTCAGTTCAATGTAATGACTTTCCTAACGCACGATGCGGGCGTAAGAGTCCACCCTCAACTCTCGGTTGGGTCGTCCGGATCTACGTCGGAGTGCCTGTCTCGCACTTGGATACGCACAGACACGATCTCCGGCTAAACACTCTCCACACTTCTCGGCTAACAGTGCGTGAACGGTGGCGGCTCTCTGAACTCCCATCGCGCGGCGGCGTTCGACACGAGGCAGCGTCCGTTAACAGCCGATGAACTATGCGCCTTCTACACGACCGATCGAATAATGCGAAACGAACTCGGCGCCACGTCGACCAACCGACCGATTGGGAGGTTAGCGGCCACTGTCTGCGTCGACTCGGGAATTCGCGGTGTCAACGAGAGAGCTCATGGGAACGGCGCGGAAACTCGCGGTTCCGACAGACACGGTCCGAGGCGGGTAGATCGATGAGCGACGCGACCGTCCTCTCGGTCGTCGGCGCGCGCCCGCAGTTCATCAAGGCGTTCCCCGTCTCGCGGCTCCTTCGCGAGCACCTCTCGGAAGTGCTCGTACACACGGGCCAGCACTACGATTTCGGGATGTCGGACGTGTTCTTCGAAGAGCTCGATATCCCCGAGCCCGACTACAACCTCGGCGTCGGTTCCGCCAACCACGCGAACCAGACGGCGGAGATGCTCCGCCGGATCGACGAGGTCGTCGAGGCCGAGCGGCCGGACCTTCTCCTCGTCCACGGCGACACGAACTCGACGCTGGCCGGAGCCCTGGTCGCGGCGAAGCGAAACATTGCGGTCGCTCACGTCGAAGCTGGACTGCGGAGCGACAACTGGGCGATGCCGGAAGAGGTGAACCGCGTCCTCACCGACCGCTGTTCGGACCTGCTGTTCGTCCCGTCCGAACGCGCGGTCGAGACGCTGACCGCGGAGGGAGTGATCGACGGCGTCACCGTCACCGGCGACGTGATGTACGACGCGATCACCCGCGTCCGTGACCGTGCGCCGTCCGCATCGACGGTCCTCGACGACCTCGGATACGGCGACGGCGAGTACGTCCTCGCGACGGTGCACCGACAGGCGAACACGGACGATCCGACGCGGCTGGCGTCCGTCGTGGAGGGGTTGGCGTCGTCGCCGCGTCCGGTCGTCGTTCCTCTCCATCCCCGGACCGAAGACGCGCTCAAGCGACACGACCTCTGGGAGCGAGCGAAGACGGAGCTGGACGTGATCGATCCGGTCGGCTACTTGGACTTCGTCGGCCTCCTTGACGGGGCGGAACGCGTGGCGACCGACTCCGGCGGCGTGCAGAAGGAGGCGTTCTACCTCGACACCCGGTGCGTGACGCTCCGCGACGAGACGGAGTGGGTCGAGACCGTCGAGGCGGGCTGGAACGAGCTCGTCGGGGCAGACGCGGAGGCGATTCGAGCGGCGCTCCGACGCACCGAGGACCTCCCGGAGAAGCCCTCGCTGTACGGCGGCGGACACGCGGCGGAGCGGGTCGTCGACGACATCGTTGCGCACCTCCGACAGGAACCGCCGAAGACTAATCGATAGCTTCGATTTCTATGAACGGACGATGCGGGAACTCGTAACTCGACCGCTGAAGATTCCGATATTTCTCAAAAAGAGACGGTTCCCCGGTTCTCAATCGATCGTCTCGAACGTCGCGACGGCCGACCCCCGGAGTTCGAGCGACTTGATGTAGCCGGAGAACCAGTACGCGTCCTTCCCCTTGTGAACGAGGCCGACGGCGGAGTCGGTCTCTATCTTCGAATCGAGCGTGTCCCACTCGCTGTCCGCCGCGACCGTGTGTTCCGGGCTCGACTCGATCGAACCGGACACGGCGAACTTGTACGAGCTGACCTCGTCGTCGTTCGACCCGTCGAAGACGATGAGGTGGCGATCCGCGGTGTCGTCGTCGACCGGTTCGCCGTCGAGGTACACCTCGACGTCCCCCGTGACGGTGAGGTCGGTCAGTTCGCCGGAGAAGTCGTACACGTGCGTTCCGGTCTCGATCGCTCCCTCGGCGCTCGAGCTGGAGATGTTGTCGGAGATATCGTCGTTCGGGCTGCTCTCGGCTTCGATCTCCCCGGACACGGTGAAGCTGTAGCTCGTGACGCTGCCGGTGCCGACGAGGCTGAGCGTGTGCGGGAGATCGTCTCCCCCGATGGTGGAGAGGTCGCCGTCCGGGACGGCGGTGTCGTTGACCGAGACGGTGACGGATCCGGGGTCAGTGACGGAGATGTCGTCGACCGAGCCGGTGAAGTGGAAGGCGGCGAGGTCGGCGGTCGATCCGTTAACGATGCCGTCGGTGACGGTGGTGTCGTCGCCGGTCGCGCCGGGTTCCACGTCGCCCGAGACAGTGAATTCGAACCCGCTGGCCCGACCATCGTCGGATTCGACGGTGAGGACGTTTTCGCCGAGCACGGCGGGGTCGACCTCACGGAGGTCCTCGGGATTCTGAAGGACGTAGTTCTCCACCTCGACGTCGACGCTCTCGTCGGCGAAGTAGACGTTCGCGTAGTCGAAGTCGCCGCCGTCGAAGTCGGTGATGTACCCGTCGACGTAGAAATTGTCCACGCCGCGGAGGCGGCCGACGCGGTCGCTCACCGTGTTACCGTCGGGCTCTTGGTTGGCGTGTTCGCCGCTCGCGAGGCCGTCGCTCGCGGTCAGTTCGTACCTGACGACCTCGCCTTCGCGCACCTGTGCGACGACGATCCTGTTTCCGCTCGTCACGGGATCCGCAGTGTCGTCCTCGTTTCCCGAACCGTCGGTGGTGTCGGAATCGTCAGTTGTGTCCGAATTCCCTCCCTGCCAGGAGTCCAACTGTGGGGCGGGACAACTGTCGCTCGACGTGAGATTCGTCGTCGTGACCTCCGCGTTCTCGAAGACCGTCGCTCGCCCGCCGACGTTCACGTTCGTGTCTTCGATCGTCGCGTCCGACGTGCCGTCGAATTTGATACCGTCGGTGTTCGGCATCTGAATACAGCTATTTTTCACCGTCGTTCCGTCGCGGTCTCGGATCTCGATGGCCGGTCTCTCGCCACCGGTACCAGTGACGGACACGCCGTCCAGACTCGCTTCGTACGGTTTCCCGGCCTTACTCGTCGATTCGTCCTGGATGAGGATCGGCCAAATGCCATCTTGATTACACTCAACGCGGGTGTCGCGTAGGTCGATCCCGCCACAGTCGCCGTGGTTGAGTATCCCCGCAATGCCGTCGCCGGCGTTATTCACGACGATCTCACAGCCCTCGACGAGCGGTCCTCCCCGTTGGACGTCATGCGTTTGGGTCCAAATTCCACGGTTTAGTTCGATTCCGCCCTGGTCGAGGACCTCCGCGTCCGGATGAAGGTCGTCGATGTCCATGATAATGGTCGTGTTCTTAACGTGTGAATCGTTTCCAGAAACACGGACGGCCGAGTGGGAGCAGTTCTTGAAATAACTATCCTCTACTCGGACAGTGCCCTTTATTTTCCCGGCGTAAAGACCGGTCTCCGTTGCGTTGTGGATCTCGAGATTCCGATACGTGAGGGTGCCGTATGTTCCCCTCCCGTTCCAGATGGTGATCGACGAGTCCCCGAACTCCGGGAACTGCGACGGTCCCCGGCGAGTAATGCCGTCGATGAGCCCTGAACCGTCCGCATCAACGAGGTTGAAATTGAGCAACCGCTCGCCGCCTGCCGGTGCCCAACCCTTGACGGAAATGTCCGTAATGTAGAGTTCATCGGATATGCTGCCCCGCATGATCCCGATCGTGCTGTCCCACTCGTCGCGGCGATCGAGTGTGACGGCTCCGACGTATAGCCCAGACGGTCTGTTTCTCGGAATAACCAGTGTGGGCGATTTTCCCGACATCGGCTTGAACACGACGTCTTCGCGGTTTCCGCTCTCACTCTCGATTCCGAAGTTGTCCGCTGGAACGTCGATCTCGTCGCCGACGAGGTACTCTCCCGGGGGGAACTGAACGAGCGTATCGCCTTCGTTCGCGACATCGCCCAGGATACCGTCAACTCGGTCTCCGTCGGAGATTCCGAGATCAGCGCCCGCGTTAAGAACCCGATCGAACGTGATCCCGTTGCGCTCTGCGCTCCCCGAGGTAGCGGCGGTCGTCCCACCGGAACCGACTCCGGCGGCGCCGACCGCCGCCGCGCTGAGACTCAGGTACTTGCGTCGATTGAGAAGCCCGTCCTCCGAGCAACCCGTGTGCTGCTCCGTTTCGTTTTCGCACTCGTTATGATGTGCTTTCGAATCCATCGCGACTGTTAATAAGTAATTACTCCTAATAACTGTTTCTTATCTTATATATTCAAGATTACGTGACTGTCTGCAGAATTCATTAAAACCGAAATTAAATTCACCGTTTCGTGAGTGTTCTCAGAGGTGCAGAAATAGCGGGTTAAGCGGTAATTAACGGGTGATTAACTCTCAAAACGGCCGAAAACCACCTCGGAGCCGTCATAGATATCAGCGGAAAATCAAATATGTGGTGAACGAAAAATCGGAGTTCCGTTCGGTAATCAGACAGTAACCGGCCGCGGTCCGCGCGCGCTAGAATGGCCTCGGCTACTCGCGCGCTCGGCGAAAACTGAGACGTTCGTTCTCCACCCCGGTAACGAGGAGCGCGCTAACGTCTTCGTCGACGTCACGGAACGGAAACACGGTTCGGTCTTCCCCGATCGGGAGCTCGAGCGAGGCGTCGAGACCGAAGTTTCCGCGTGTACTGAACTCGTTTGTACCTCTGAATTCGAGAGAGTAGTCCGTGAGCGGGACCGACGGCCGTTCGATTCTCAGCGGGATCCCCGTCGTATCGATCGTCACGTCCTCGAAGACGGTGCCCTCACTGTCGACGATCGTGATCCCGTGCCGCAGGCCGAAACTCCGAGGCGTTTCGACGGTCACGTTTCGAAGGACTGAGTTCGGGCGGTTGTCTATCTTGAGCGCCGATCCGATCGCTCCGTGCTCCTCTACCCGGACGTTCTCTAGGGTCACACCCCATGGCTTTTCGACGTGTTCCGATGGCTCGGCCGCTCGAAATGAAAAGAATTCCGTCCAGTTTTTCAGATCGGAGTCGCGAATCGTTAAGCCGCCCTGATTACCCGCAATATGTACCAACGACTGCGACCGTAACGCCGACCGGAGTTCTAGGTCCACGTCCTCGATCAAACCACCGGTGTATCCCAGGTCCCCGGATTGCATTCGAATACCACGCATTTGACCATCTCTGCCGCGATTGTCTGGGTGATAATCGCTCGAGTCGATGACCACGGTTGCGCCCTTCACGTACGATCCCTCTCCAGAAATCCGAATACTGTCGTTTCGATTGTTCTTGTAGAAACCCCCCTCGACGTGGACGTTACCGGGACACTTCGACGCGTAGACGCCGTTTTCACCGGCGTTGTGTATCTCGAGATTTCGGTACGTGACTGTCCCATGGTGGGCCCGTCCGGTAAAAATACAAATCTCGTTTTCTGGGAAAGGAAGGAACTCCACCGGACCGGTTCGGACAAACGTGTCCACGAGGGCGGTTCCGTTGGGATCAATGACGCTCAACGCAATAGCCTTGACTCCGTCCGGGTCTTCCGACGTATTCGCGCCGGCTTTCTCTACGTTGTGGAGCAAGAGGTTATCCTCGACGAAGAGCGTCATCCCCATCGCGCGGTCGAACCGATCGCCTTGGTCAAACGCGAAATTATCGAGAAGTATGTCGCTTGCGGACAGCAGCTGGAAGTCCACCCGGGTGTCCTCGTTGGTCGTGAACCGTACGTCCATTCGCTCCTCACCGGCTCCCCGAATCCCCCAGTTGGAAACGCCTTCCTCCCTTATCGACTCGAGGATCTTGTACTCGCCGGGCGGTACCTCGATGAGGACGTCTCTGTCGAAGCTCTCGACTAAGGAATCGTCGACGGGTAACAACCCGTTCGGATCCCATCCGAGATCGTCGACGGCGTCCACCCGCTCCTCGAAGCCGAACTGATCTCGCATCCTCTCCCACTCCGTCTCTCCTTGGTCAGATCCCGGACTCGACATTCCGTCAGTCGAGTTCTCTCGCGGCTCGGCCGGCTCCTGCCGCCCGCCACATCCGGCGACCGTTCCGCACCCGAGCGCGAGGGATGCGAGGAGGGCCCGTCGTTTCATGACCGGTGACAACCCCTCGACGGGTTTCGTTATACCGACGATATCACGGAATAGATTGGCAATTGATACCGATCACAGCAACTGCCACACGGTTGAGCGGGCCGAACGCGAGACGGACGGGTATTTTTCGGCTGTGTTTTACCGCGCCGATCGCGGCTCGGGGTTCCACTTCGATCGGCGGTAGATTCTCCGTAACTATACGCGAAGCTCACGTAGACACCTCAACCAGCATGCGAGTCGGCATATTCACCAACACCCCCGCGCAAGTGCACTTGTATCGTCATGCTATAGCGGAGCTCAACGAGCAGGGACACGATACTGTCGTGTTCGCCCGTGACGACGGTTGTGCCCTCGATCTCTTGGAGTACTTCGGTATAAACCATTACGTCTACGGCAGCAGGGATATCAAAAAGAGGAGTCTGCTTTTCAAACTCCCGAGTCAGTTGCGGAACATCTACCGCATCCTCCGGAAAGAGGACCTTGACCTCGTGTTCGGGATGGGTGTCTATTCCGCGTTTGCCGGCGCGGTGTCAGGGACGCAGACGGTCTCAGTGCTCGACTCGGAGCCAATGGCATGGCGCCACATCGCTACGTCTCCATTTGTGCAGGCGTTTCTCACGCCCGACGCGTTCACTCGGAATTTGGGAGGAAAACACTACGCGTTCACCGGGCTCAAGGAAACGGCGTATCTCCATCCAGACGTCTATACGAACACGGAGCGGATCCGCGAAGAGCTAGGGGTCGGTGATGATCCGTTCATCATCACCCGATTCAACGCATTCAATGGCCACCATGACGTCGGCCGTCAGGGATTCTCCCCGGCTCAGAAAGAGGAATTGGTAGACCGGCTCTCCGAGCACGCCACCGTGTTCGTGTCCGACGAGACTGGGGTGTTCGATCTTGATGAAACTGCGGCAGAGCCGTACGATGCACATCCGGCACTGATCCATGAAGCGCTGGCTGAGGCCGAGCTACTCATCGCCGATACGCAGACGATGGTCACCGAAGCCGCGCTCCTCGGAACGCCCGCGATACGCTCGAATTCCTTCGTCGGAGACGACGATATGGGGAATTTCAAAGAGCTGGAGCGTGCCGGCCTCGTCTACAACTTCTCCGAGTTCGATCCCGTCATCTCAACCGCCGAGGAACTGCTCACCGGATCCGACACGGGCGAAATGTGGGAACGGAAGCGAACGGACTTCCTCTCGGACAAGTGTAACCTGACGGCCCTCATCGTCGATATCGTCGAACGCGTGGACGCGACTGGTTCGGTTGACGCGGCAGTTCAGAGTAACAAGGACCTGATTCAGCGTCAAAAGTCATTGTTTTCGCCGATGTAACCGATCGAACGCGGTACACGGAGATGCTTCGGCAGGTAAGGGTCGGTCCTACTCGATCCGGAGATGACTGATGCTGGCGCGTTCCTCGGTCTTGGCACCCACCTGCTTGTGACCCCAGTCGGTTTTCACTGTTATTCAATCAGAAACGGCGGTCACACGACGTCGTAAAGCCCGATGAACAACGAGTCCGTTTCGAGCGGCGCCGTGTCGACGCCGTACGACGTCCACATCAGCACCTGCTTGTCGATGCGGGCCCACGCCGTTCCGGGATCTGCGTCCGAGAGCAGCAACACCATGTCCGCGTCCCGCTCGATCGCGGCCTCCTCCGCGCCGGCTACCAGCGCGTCGCGGACGTCGCCGTCGGCCGCGACGAGATCGAGGACCCACGCCTCGAGCGTGTCGGCCGTCTCGCTGAGCGCGACCGGTGCCGCGCCGACGACGGCCCCGTCCCGCCTCGCCGTGACGACGCCGAGCAGCCGCGGATGGGCGAACAGATGGCGGAGGTCGCCGGCCTCGCGCCGGAAGGCGAGATCGTACTCGGTCGTCACCTCCTCGTAGAGCGTCGCCAGCGACTTCAGGAGGTCGTCTCCGACCGACCGCTCGACGAACACTTCGACGTCGGCGACGCCCGCAGTCTCGAACGCGGACCGCGGACGGCGGTTCGATCCCGGTCGGGCGGCCGAGCCCGATTCGGCGGTCGAGGCGGACCGATCGGTCGTCCCGGACCGACCGGTCGGTATCCGGCGATTTAGGCTCTCGCGGAGCGAGTCGGCCCCCGCCGCCTCGACGGCGGCCGTCGTCGCCCACCGGGGGAACGGGACCGGCACGGACCACCGCGGATCGCTCGTCGGCTCGCCGAGCACGCGGTCGAGTCGGAGCTCGTCGCCGCCGGATCTGAGCGTTATCGCCCCGCCGAACCGGTTGAGGAGTCCCGCGATAGCCCCGTCCTCGTCGAGGACGAGCCGCGCGTAGTGCGGTATCGCGCTCGCGGGCGAGAGCACCCTGAGGTACAGCGGCAGCGTGCGGTAGTTCCACCCTCGATCGACTCCGACCTCGAACGGGATGTGGCCCTTTCGGGTGAAGATGCCGCAGAAGTCGCTCCCGCTCCGCTCGATGTCGGACTCTGTCGCGTCACGAATCCGCGAGTAGAGTCCCTTTCCACGGTGGTCCTCGGCGACGCAGGCGTCGCCGCAGACGTGGCACTCGTACCCTCCGGCCGGCCCCTCGATTTCGCGCTCGAACATCCCGCGGAACGCCGCGAGATCGCCGTTTTGAACGACGTGGTACCCCGTCGCCGGCTCGACGCCGGGCCGGTCGTACTTCCACCGCAGAAACGCCTCGCTTCCCCAGTTCCCGAAGGCCTCGTGTAACAGGTCGAGGAGCGCCTTCTCGTCCGGAAGTCCGCGAACGATCTCGTACCCGTCGGTCATCCGACTCGCGGGTCCGTCGGTGACCGCCGATCGAGGGCCTGTCGTGTCGTCGCTCGCCTCTCCGTGCTCCGCCTCTGGCGACAGGGGCCGTCAAGACTTCCGTCGCCGGTGTCTGACATTGCGTCCTCGATTGGAATCCTCGAGATATCGTTATAGACTCTGTTATTCTTATAAGCAAGCTAATAACAATCGGTGTCATCGACCATGCTCCCCCATGGTAACCGGTGAACCAGGCGAGAAGATATCGCGCCGAACAGCACTTCAGAGAGGCGGTCTCGTGGTGGTGGGGACTCTCGTGGGGCTTTCGTCGATCTCCACGACGGCCGCCGAGCCGACGGAAGTCGACAAATGCACCTCGCTCACCGAACCGGGCGAGTACGTGCTTACCACAGATCTCGAGACGGAGGGTGACTGTCTCACCCTAGGTCCGGGGGTCACGCTCGACGGCAACGGGCACGCGATCTCCGGCGACGGCTCGGGGATCGGACTCACCTTCGACCTCGGTTTTGACGAGAGCGCGGTCGTCCGAGACCTGCGGATAGCGAACTTCGGCGCGGGAGCCTCCGTTAGCACCCCGGGCGGCGAGGTCGCGCTCGAAGAGGTCTCTGTCACGGACAGCTCCGTCGGAGTTCGCGGTGCGCCGAATGGGCGCATCGCGATCCGCGACTCCGTCGTCGCCGACAACGACCTCGGCGTCGGTCCCGGCGAGGGCACCCGACTGTCGATAACGGAGAGCACGCTGAGCGGGAACCGCGACGCGGCGGTGTCCACGGACCTGGGTCACTCCATGGAATTGCGGCGCAGCACCGTCAGCGAAAACGGTGCCGGCGTCGAGGCCGGTGAGGGAACGTTCGTCGACAACGCCGTCACCGACAACGAGGGGTTCGGCCTCCGGCTGATCGGGTTCGTCGGGCCGACGGACCTGGGCTCTGCGACGATCGCCGGAAACGATATCGAAAAAAACGCGGGACCGGGGATCGAGTTCACTTCCTGCGGCGGCGAGGTTCGGGAGAACGCCCTCGTCGACAATCGGATCGGGATCCAACTGTCGGGCGTGACGGAGAGCTTCGGCGACTCGGCCCCCGAGTACGAGTTCACCGCCAACGATATCGCGGGCAACGAGGCGTTCGGGATCCGGAACGAGTCGGAGCAGTCCGCCGGAGCGTCCTGTAACTTCTGGGGCGACCCGACCGGTCCCGACGCGGAGGGGAACCCGACCGAGGAACCGGCGGGCGACGAGGTCGTCGGCGACGTCGAGTTCGTCCCGTGGGCGGTCGAATCCGTCCGGGACGGCGACCCGGTCTGTTTCGGAGGGCAGACGGTCGGCGATCGCTCGGGACAACCGACCGACCCCGACGGGGACGGTCGCTACGAGGACGTCGACGGCGACGGCGACGTCGACACCGACGACGTCGACGCCCTGTTCGCGAACCGGGACGACGACTTGGTCCGGCGCTACCCGGACGCGTTCGACTTCAGCGACGACGGCACCGTGGACGCCGTCGACGTGCAGCGGCTGTTCACGGAGGTGTCGAGCCGATGAGCGCCGCGTCAGCGACGCTGAACACGAAGGCCGTCGCCGTCCTCGTGGCGGTCGCGGTGATCGGAGTTGCCGGCGTCGGTGGGGCCATCGCCGGGGTCGGCCCCACCGGCGGTTTCGACGTCCCGTTCGTACAGGAGGCCGATCCCGCCCCGGCTCCCGAGACGCAGGTCCAGCTCCGGGCGAGCGACTCCACGGTCCGGGTCGGCGAGACGGCGACGTACGACGTGGTCGTCGCGAACGCGTCCGGCGGCGTCGGCGACCACGCCGCCGTCGTCAGCGTCGGCGATCCGAGTGTCGCCTCGATAGCCGACGTCTCTCTCCGTGGGAACCAGTCCGACGAGGCCGCCGGCGTCTCGATCGCCGCCGACGGCTCGTCGGCGAACCTGACGGCCGGACCGACGGACATCGCGGAGAACGGCGGCGTCGTCGTCGCGACGGTCACGGTCAGCGGCGACGCTACCGGGACCAGCGACGTCGAACTGAGCGTCGACGGTCTCGCTACCGAGGCCGGCGACCCGTACAACGTCACCGCCGTGCGCGGCGCCTCGCTCACCGTCGAACCGAACTCGGACCCGGCGGCGTTCCGAGTGTCGAGGCTGAACGCGTCTCACAACGTCACTGAAGGCGAGCCGTTCAACGTCTCCGTCTCGGTCACCAACGACGGCGACTTGGAAGCGACTCAGACGGTCCGGTACGGGCTGGACCTCGACGGCAACGGGACGCTTGACCGCAACGAGACCGTGGCCGCACGCGAGGTAACGCTCGCGAGTCACGACCGCGAGACCGTCACGTTCAGCGGCGTGAACGCGACCGACGTCGACCCCGGATCGCACCGCCACGGCGTCTCCACCGAGAACGACTCCGTGACCGGAGTCATCGGCGTCGAGGCGGCGGAGTCGACCCCGGCCCCCGAGACCGCCGTGCGACTCCTCCCGAGCGGGGTCCCGGCCGACGCCGACGACCCAGACGACGCCAGCGAGACGGTCGACGCCGGCGAGACGACTACCTACGAGGTGGTGGTCGCGAACGCCTCCGGCGGCGTCGGCGCACAGGACTTCCGCGTCGCCGTTGAGGACCCGACTCACGCCACGATAACGGGTGCCTCCGTGTCGGGCGGGGCGTCCGACGCGACGACCGAGATCACCTTCGTCGACGACGGGCACTCGGTGAACGTCACGGCCGCGCTGACGGACACCGCCGACAACGGAACCGTCACCGTCGCGACTCTCACGATCAGCGGTCACGCCGTCGGGACGACCGACATCGAACTGCGCGTCGACGCCCTCGGGACGGAGAACGGCACCGCCTACAACGTGACTGCGGTGACCGGCGCCTCGGTCACGGTGGAGAGCGACTACGACGGCGGGTCGACGTCGGCGGGCGACTCCGACGAGTCGAGCGACGGCGCGTCGTTCACTCCCGACGAGATTAGCCGGGCGAAGTACGGCGTCGCCTTCACGGACCTCGGCAGCGAGACGAGCGGCGAGGTGCAGGCGATCTACAACCGTCAGCCGTTCGCGGGTGACGCCGGCCCCGGCGAGATCGACACCCGGAACGAGATAAGCGAGGCCCGGTACAACGTCTCGCTCACCGAGTTGGATCGCGACGCCGTGATCGAGGTGCAGAACGCGTACGACGCGCAGTTCGGCGCGCTTCCGTCCGACCCGGCGTACACTCGCGACGAGATCAGTCAGGCGAAGTACGACACCGCCTTCGCCGACCTCAACGCGGAACAGACGGGGGAAGTGCAGGCGATCTACAACCGTCAGCCGTTCCCCGGTGACACGGCCCCCGGCGACATCCGGACTCGCGACGAGATCACCAACGACCGGTACGGCCAGGACTTCATCGACCTGAGCCGGCAGACCACGATCGACATCCAGAACGACTACGACGCGCAGTTCGGCGACGCCGAGGAGTAGCCTCCACTCGCTTCTCGCGGCGCCGCGGGCCCGCTCGCGGCCGGCGTCGCGTGGCGTTTATAAGAGCCAAGCGGCAACCAGCGACTGTGGTGGCCGTGACGACGTGTTACCCCCACTGAGCCCCTTGTGACGAGGGTTTCCTACCGAGCCACCACGTTCGACGCGCCGAGCCGCGGCTCTCGCCCGCGGGCGATCACCGCTCCGCCGGGAGCGCGGCGAAAGCGGTTTCGGCCGGGAGCGCGGCGAAAGTGGTCGGGAGCGCCGTCGACGGCTCGCAGTCCCGCGGTCTCGACGCGAAAAAGGCGGGTTCGGATCGGCGACGGTCCGTCGGAGCGGTACGTCGGGAACCCGGGACGCCGGGCGGTCCGAGGTCAGTACGACGCGGCGCGCTTGTCGAGGCCGGCCGCCTCGATGTCCTCGCCGTCGACGGAGGTGCGGAGGACGTCCATCCCGTCGTCGCGGTCGACGTCGAAGTTGCGGGCGTACAGCTCGTCCAGGCGGTCGTACTCCGCGTCGGAGATCGGCGGCACGTCGGCGGCGGCGCTCCACTCGGCGATGTCGTCGCCGTCGCGGAACGTCGGCGTGACGGACGCGACCTCGTCGTGGGCGAGCAGCCAGCGGATCGCGGCCTGCGCCATCGTGCGGGTCCCCTCGACGCCGTCCGGGTCCTCGAGGAAGCGGATCGCCTCGACCTTCTCCCAGCCGGTCTCGTACCACTCCTTCGGGCGGTGCGAGCGGTGGTCGCCGTCTTCGAGGACGGTGTCGGGCGTCACCTGCTCGTTGAGCAGGCCGGAGGAGTGCGGGACGCGGGCGATCACGGAGGTGTCCGAGCCCGTCTCGCGGACGGTGTCGACGAAGTGGCGCCCGGGCTCCTGCTCGAAGAGGTTGAACACGGTCTGGACCGCGTCGAACTCCTCGTACTCGACGGCGGCGTCGCCCTCGGCGAGCCAGCCGATCGAGGGGCCGAGCGCCCAGCCGAGCGCGCGGACGCGCCCCTCGGCCTTCCACTCGCGGAGGAGGTCGCGCACCTCTGGGGTCACCTCGTCGACGTTGGCGTTGTGAAGCTGGAGCACGTCGACGTAGTCGGTGTCGAGTCGGTCCAGCGAGGCCTCGAACGCCTCGGTGAGGTACTCCTCGTTCAGCTCCTTCGGGAGCTCGCCGTGGCCGGCCTGCGGGTTGTCGTAGAAGTCGTAGCCGATCTTCGTCGACAGCGTCACCTCGTCGCGGCGGCCGTCGATCGCTTTCCCGATGATCGCCTCGCTGTCGCCGTGGCCGTACACGTCGCCGGTGTCGACGTAGGTGACGCCCGCGTCGAGGGCCTCCTCGACCATCTCGACCGCCTGTTCGTCCGAGCGGTCGCCCCACCAGTCGGTGCCGACGACCCACGCGCCGAAGCCGATCTCCGAGACCTCGACGCCCGAGTTCCCGAGTTCGCGCTGTTGCATACCCCGATTTGGGGATCGGGACACTTAGCGGGTGCGGTCTCCCCCACGCCGCGGGACTGCGGCGCCGATTCATAAGCGACCGCCGGAGGCGGACGGCCCGATCAGTGGCTCAGCGCCCACGGGTAGCCGCCGGCGTGACCGTCGCTTTCACCTTCGCCGTCGCTCCCGTGGCCGTGACGGTCGTCCCCGGGATGACCGCGTCCGTCGCCGTCGTCCCCGTGCCCCTCGATCGCCTCCGCGTCCAGCGTCTCGTCGACGCGCAGCACGAGCCCCGCGGTCCGGACCGCGGTCTCGAGGCAGCGCGCGGGGACCGCGACCGGCTCGACCGCGCCCGCGTCGAACATGTCGCGGACCGCGCCGGAGCGGGCGACGCCGGCGGCCGTCTCCCCGTCGCGGTGACGGTTGCGGAGCGCGACCAATGCGTCGATCGGGTCCGCGCCCGCGTTCCTCGCGAGCGTTCGCGGGATCACGGTCACCGCGTCCGCGAACGCCTCCACCGCGAGCGCCGACCGATCGTCGACGCCCGACGCGCGGTCGGCCACGGCGCGGGAGACGGCCATCATGGCTGCGCCGCCGCCCGGAACCGCGCCGCCGCCGCGAGCGGCGTGACGCGCGACCGCGAGGCAGTCCTCGACGATTCGCTTCGTCTCCTCGGCGACGTGCGGCGTCCCGCCGCGTAGGAGGAGCGACTCGTGCGACTCGCCCGGGAGGCCCGAGAGCTCGATCACGGCGCCGCCGCCGACCGACCGACAGCGGACCGAACCGACCGCCCCGAGCGCGTCCCGGTCGAGGTCCGCGACCGCGGTCACTGCGGTCGCGTTCGCGGCGCGAGCGATCGCGTCGAACTCGTCCCGTCTGGTGCGCTCGACGGGGAGCACGCCGGCGCGCGCGAGTTCGGTCTTCGCCCCGTGGTCGATCGACTTCTGACACACGAGCACGTCGACATCGCGGTCCGTGACCGACCGAACCAGCCCGCTTCTGCTCGCCCGTTCGTGCTCCCTGACGGCCGCGAGGTCGTCGGGGCTCTCAACGGTCACCCGTCCCGACGCCTCGGCGGCGGGAACGGCCACCTCGCCGTCGATGAGCGCTATCGTCGGGTCCGCGAGCGCTCGGCGGCCGCCGCCCCCGGACTCGCCGACCGTCGTCGACGAGCCGTCGACGTCGACGAGGATCCCGTTCACCCGCTTCGAGTCGGCCAGTTCGCCGCCGGGATACGCGTGGACCGTGAGCCGGGCGGGGTCGCAGTCGACCGCGCGCAGCGCGTCCACCGTGATGTCGGCGAACCGCCGGGCAGACGCCGCGTCCCAGCGGCCCGTGACCGCCGTCGACGCGACCTCTCGGAGCCGCTCGTCGCCCGGCTCGACCGGCACGCTGAGCTCGCGGAGCGCGTCGCGGGCGTGCGAGGCCGCGCCGGCGTAGCCGTCCACGATCGAGGTCGGGTGGAGGCCCTGATCGGCGAGCCCGTCGGCCGCGTCGAGGAGCGCGCCGACGAGCAGGGCCGTCGTAGTGGTCCCGTCGCCGACGTGCCGCGCGTGCGCCTGAACCGCGTCCCGTATCACGCGGCCGATCGGGGCGTCGATCTCCAGCCCGCCGAGGACGGTCGCGCCGGTGTTCGTCACGACGACGCTTCCGCTCCGGTCGATCACCATTTTGTCCAGCCCGTTCGGGCCGAGCGTGCTCCGGAGCGTCGCCGCGATCGCCTTCCCGGGCCCGAGCGGATCGTCGGGTCCCCTTTCGGTGCTCGCTCCCGCCGTCGCTTCGGTCGTGAACGTCATCTCGTATCGTCTCGCTCACTCGAGCGGGTCGTCGGTGACGAGGAGGTCGCCGCGGTCCGCCCGATTGTCGAGGTTACCGGGGGAGACGTCGAACTCGAAGACGCCCTTCGGGACCGCCAGCGTCGAGCACGCGTTCGGAACGTCGACGACGCCGCTCTGGCGCCCCTCGGCGGGGACCGTCCCGAGGATATGGAGCGCCTGCTGACCCGTGTAGCCGAACTTCTTGAGGTAGTCGATGGCTTGCAGACACGCCCGGCGGTAGGCGGTGTGCGAGTCGATGTAGCGCTGCTCGCCGTCCTCGGTCACGGAGTAGCCGCAGAACGTGACGTAGTCCTCGAAGTTGGGGCCGCGGTGGCCGGGTTCGAAGATCGGGTGGTCGACGCCGTGCTCCTCCATGCCGTTCTCGATCACGTCGAACTCCAGGTCGGCGTACCCCGCCATCTCGATCGCGCCGCAGAACGTGATCTCCCCGTCGCCCTGCGAGGCGTGGAAGTCTCCCAGCGCGAAGTTCGCCCCCTCGACGTAGACGGGGAAGTACACCGTCGAGCCGATGGAGAGGTCCTTGATGTCGTGGTTCCCGCCGTGTTCGCGCGGCGGTACGGTCCTCGCGGCCTCCTCGGCCGCCGCCTCCGCCTCCTCCGGGTCCATCTCGCCCATCTGTGCGCCCTCCGTGGTCGGCGGGTTCGCGACGCCCGGCTCCGCCTCCCCGGTCGGGTGGTTCGGGATCGAGCTCGGGTCTTCCTCGTGTCTGTCGATCAGCTCTTGCTCCCGCTCGTTCCACTCCTCGAGGAGCTCCTGACTCGGCGCACAGCCCGCGAGCCCCGGATGGATCTTCCCTTCGTAGCGAACGTCGGGGACGTGCCGCGAGGAGACGGTGTACCCGTTGATCTCCCAGATCGACTTCGCGGCGTCCGGGAAGTGATCGGTGAGGAAGCCGCCCCCGTTCTGCTGGGAGAAGGTCCCGGTGAAGCCGAACTCGGAGCGGTCGTTCAGCGGTCCCATGTCGTGGAACTCGACTTTCAACAGGTCGCCGGGCTCAGCCCCCTCGACGCGGACCGGGCCGGCGAGGTAATGCACCTGCGTCAGGTCCACGTCCCTGACCTCGTTCGGGTCGTCGTTGTCCGATATCTGTCCGCCCGTCCAGTCCAGCGCTTCGAGCCGAATCGTCTCCCCCGGCTCCGCCTCCACGACGGCCGGGATGTCGGGGTGCCATCGGTTGAACGGCTTGGCCGTCGGCTGCTCGTCCGGCGGGCTGTCGACGTCGACCTCGAATTTTACTTCTGGCATGTGGTACCGCGTATCAGTACAGCGAACCGTCTCAAAAGTGTTGTTGAATCAATAATTATGTTGAAAATACATGATCTCGGACGGCTCTTCGCCGCCGATACGTCGCCTCTCGCGAGTTCCGGTCCCGAGAATCGCCCTGTTGCTCACGATCGCCGGCGCGCGGGCGCCACGACCGTCGGTCGCTGAAGCGCGCCCGCCGCACAACCGAATCCCTTTGAAGCACGGCGACGAAGGTGGCCCGATGACAAAGCGACACGTGTCCCTCCCCGACGGCGCAGAGGCCGGGGTCCGAGGGTTAATCGACGAGGTGGACGAGCGGCTCTCCTCGGACGAGGACACCTGTAACGTCGTTCGCGACGTCCTGATCGACCTCCACGGCGACCGCGAGCGCTGGGAGGCGTGGCAGGACGGGGAGTCGGTGTCGCGGGCCGAGCGCGTCCGCCTGCAGGGGTACGACCCGTGCAACGCGACGCTGGAGTCGGAGTACTACGCCGAGAAGGACGAGGACCGCTTCCAGCGCTCGAAGCACCTCCAGTGGCTCTGGCGCCAGTTCGACGCGACGCCGATGGCGGACAACGTCGAGTTCGCGCTCCGGTTCCGCCAGATGCTCGGAAACCACCTGTTCGCCGAGTGCGGGGACGACTGCCGCTTTTTCAAGGGGATCTCCGTCACGTACGGCCACAACATCGAGGTCGGCGACAACGTCGTGATCCACGACGACGTGCACCTCGACGACCGGGGGAAGCTGACGATCGGCGACCGCGCGTCGGTCTCCGACGGCGTCCACCTCTACAGCCACGACCACGACCTCGTCGATCAGACCGAGGTCCGCAACTTCCACACGATCGTCGAGGAGGACGCCCGCGTCACCTACGACGCGATGGTGCGCGCCGGTTGTCGGATCGGCGAGAACAGCGTCGTCGGCGCGCGCTCGGTCGTGCAGGGCGACGTCCCGGCCCACCACGTCGTCGTCGGCTCGCCCGCCCGCAGCGTCCGCGTGAAACCGGGCTGGGAGGAGGCCGCCGCCGACCTGGAGGACGGACGGCTCCCCGACAACCAGGACGAGCGCGAGCTCGAGTACGACCTCCCCGACGACCTCGACCAGTTCGACGAGTTCCAGCGGGACCTGCGGCCGCCGAAGTAGGACCGACTACCGGTGCGTGGCGGTTCGACCGCTCCGGTCGATGGCCCGTACATAACTGATCGAAGCCCGCTGTGGAGCGCCTCCAACGCCTCGGCCGCTCGGGTATACCTCGTTGCTGTCGGAGGGATAGCGAACACCTCCAAAGCCCCGCCCAACACAACAACCGCACCTCACGTCTCCCCAGCCTCGCGGCTCCCTTCGGTCGCCGCGTCCCTCGCGCGGTGCTGTTCGCGGCCGCCGCGGGCGGCCGCGCACAGGCACGCGCCGCCGCGCCGTGCGATTGAGTTATCAATAGCCGTCGAGCGGGTAGCGGTCGGTCACACGGTGTCGGCGTGGTATGTCATCGCTCGCCAGTACCGTTATTTGACAGCAGCGCGTATATCCGAGTGGTGTTGCACACATGACAGGACAACGGATTCTGATGATCGTCGGCGACTTCGGAGAGGACTACGAGATCATGGTCCCGTTCCAGGCGCTGCAGGCGGTGGGCCACGAAGTCCACGCCGTCTGCCCGGAGAAGGAGGGCGGAGACAGCGTCAAGACCGCGATCCACGACTTCCGCGGCGATCAGACGTACCTGGAGACCCGGGGGCACGACTTCGAACTCACTCACGGGTTCGACGACGTCGACCCGGCCGACTACGACGCGCTGGTCGTCCCCGGCGGGCGCGCGCCCGAGTACCTGCGCGGCTACGACGAGGTGCTCGACGCGGTGCGCCACTTCTTCGAGGCCGACAAGCCCGTCGCGTCGATCTGCCACGGCCCGCAGATCCTCGCGGCCGCGGGCGTGCTCGACGGCTACGAGATCACCGCCTACCCCGCGGTCAGGCCCGAGGTCGAGGCCGCCGGCTGCTCGTGGGTCGACGGCGTGACGACGGACGGGAACCTCGTCACCGGGCAGGCGTGGCCCGACCACCCGGAGTGGATCGCGGGGTTCCTCGACCTGCTCGGCACCGAGATCGACCACGACGCGCCCGCCGCCGCGGCGGAGTGACCCGTCCGGACTCCCCTTTTTAATGCGCGACCCACGCGCCGTCGCCGTCAACGTCGCCGCCAACACGAACCAGCCCGGTTTCCGCGGGCCCGTCTACCCGGACGGGTCGTTCGCGTACGTGCCGATCCCCGAGTCGGCGGCGACGCTCCCGCGCGAGCGATTCCCGTCCGACGAGCCGCTTCCGAAGTACGCACCTCGAACCTCGCCTGTCGCGGTGCGCTCCGACTTGCACGCGACGCCGGTCCCTTGGATCCGGACTCCCCGGCGTCCCACGGCCGCGACCCGCGCGACGTAACGTGCGACCCCCACGGCGTTGAAGGGCCGGCCCGGATCGCCGCCTCGCCCCGGGGCGACCTGCTGGCTGTTCTACGCGATCGCTGTCGCTTCGGCCCCGCCGGGGGGGGACGGGCAGGGCCGTCCGGCCACGCGGCGGTCGACGGCCGAACCCCCGCCGACGCCGACCTCGCCCCCGACTGGGGGCGCGACCTTCGCCGTACCGCGTCGAGCGGGTGCTCCGGTCCGGTGACGGCGACCGCTCCGAGACGGGGCGACCGGCGAACGCCGCGGTCGATCGCGAGTCGGCGGACGCGCTAAAGCGCCGGACGCAACGCCCACCTGAAGCGCCGACCCCGGTCGACGCGCGGTCGTCCGTCGGCCGCGACCCGCGGCGTCGGGCCGCTCCGCGCGTCGTCCTGAGGCGACCCGAGCGGGCGCGGACGCGAACCGCCTCGTCACGGCGCTGTCCAGCGACTCGGGGAAGGGGCCGTGGTGGCGACGGCCGATGGCGTTCGCCGCCGACGCGACGGCGACGCTGCTGGAGCGGATAGAGCGGGCCTGAGGCGCAGACATCCCGACGGCGACGGAGAAACGAACAAGTATTGTTGCTATCTCGGATGCGAACCGTTCGCTCACTCGGCCGAAAACGCCCGTGAGACGGCGTTTTGAGCCGATCGACGATCCCGTTTCCGCCGAACCGCCGACCGAACCCGTTCGGCCGCCGCAACATTTGCGCGAAGCCGGTTGCACCGCTCATCCTTGTCGGTTTCCGGAGCTATACCTTACAATAAAACTAAGAAGCATTCGATGTCAGATCTCAATGTCTCCCACGAATACTTCACGTGGAGACTGGTGCAAGACGTCGCGGAAGAGAACGGGTACTTCGAGGACGAGGGCGTCGACGCCGACCTCTCGTACTTCGCGCCCGGGACGCAGGACTTCGAGGGCGAGAACGCCTTCGACGCCGACTGGTGGGACGACATGGACGAGGACGGCGGCACCCACGGCGTCTGCGAGTGGAACGCGGTCCAAGAGGTCTCCGAGACCGACCGCGACATCGTCGGCTCCTACAGCGAGTGGGACCGCGTCGTGTTCGTTGACGCCGACGACGACGCCGAGACCATCGACGACCTGCGCGGTCGCTCCGTCGGGATCAACAAGTACGCCACCTCCTTCTACTCGATGCGCGAGATGCTGGAGAACGAGGGGTTCGAGGACGACGAGGTCGTCCTCGAACACGTCGGCGAGGCGGAGGAGCGCTTCGACGCGGTGAAAGAGGGCGAGGTCGACTCCATCGCGGTGCTGGAGCCGTTCGTCACGCTCGGCCGCTACGACGAGGAGCTGAAGGAGGTGTTCGACGGCCCGTGCCGCGCCGCCATCACCACGCGCGAGCAGCCCGAGCCGGAGAAGCTGGAGGGGTTCCTCGCGGCGCTGAACCGCGCGGTCGCCGACATCAACGACGACCTCGACGGGTACACCGACCGGTACGTCGGGCTGCTGGAAGACGAGGCGGCCGACAAGGCGGCCTTCGACGACGTGAACTTCGACCGGCTCCGCGAGGAGTTCGAGCTCCGCGAGTTCCTCCCCGTGCGCGCCCCCGACGAGGACCGGATCGGCGCGACCACGGACTGGATGCGCGAGAAGGGGTTCGTCCCCGACGACGCTGACATCGGGACCGCGGAAGAGCTCGATGACGAGGGCGTCATCCCGGACGACGAGGCGGCGTCCGAAGAGGACGAGCCCGAGGCGACGGCGGACTGATCGATGTCCCTCGAGTCCCGCGCGGCGGCGACCGACGACGGCGACGAGGAGTCCGCCGTCCGGCCCGAATCCGCGTCCGCGGTCGGCGCCGACGCCGACGTCGACGGCCGTCGCGCGACCGACGCGGCGCCGGTCGTCGCCAGCGACCTCACGAAGCGGTACGACGAGACCCTCGTCTTCGACGGGCTCGACCTCGCGGTCGACCCCGGCGAGGTCTGCTGTCTGCTCGGCCCGTCCGGCTGCGGCAAGACGACCCTCCTGCACCTGCTCGCGGGACTCGAAGAGCCGACCGGCGGCCGCGTCGAGATCGACGGCGACCGGGTGACGGGCCCGGACTACCGGTGGGGCGTCGTCTTCCAAGACCCCCTGCTGTACCCGTGGCTCTCGGTGCGAGAGAACGTCGAAGTCGGCCCGAAGCTCCGCGGCGAGGAGCCCGACCCCGACCTGATCGACGAGCTGCTCGACCTCGTCGGGCTCGACGGCGTCGCGGACGCCGACACCGCGGACCTGTCGGGCGGGATGGCGCAGCGCGCGTCGCTCGCGCGGACGCTCGCGAACGAGCCCGAGGTGCTGCTCCTCGACGAGCCGTTCTCTGCGCTCGACCAGCTGACGAAGATGGAGCTGCAGGACGAGCTGTTGCGGATCGTCGACGAGCTCGGCGTCACCGCCGTGTTCGTCACGCACGACATCGACGAGGCGGTGTACCTCGGTGACCGCGTCGCGATAATGGGACCGGTCCCGGCGGGCATCGAACACGTCGAGCGGATCGACAGCGAGACGCGGTCGCGGGACGACGAGGCGTTCCTCGCGGAGCGGGCGGCGACCTTCGAACAGTTGGAGGCGGTTGGACTCGAATGACGCACGATCATCACACGAACCACGACGACGTCGACCCCGATGTCGCCGAGAGCGCGCGCGAGCTCGTCGGCGGCGCCGGCTGGCGGAACCCCTCGGAGACGGCCCGCACGAGCGGGCTCTCCCGACGCGAATTCATGAAGGAGTCCGGGCTGGCGTCGCTCGCGGCGGCCGGCGTCGGCTCGACGGCCGGCTGTCTCGGGGGCGGCGGGGAGGGCGACGGCCCGCCGACCGCGGAGATCGGCTACCTCCCGATCACGGACTCGGCGCCCCTGCTGACGGGATACGCCAACGACCACTTCGCCGACCACGGCGTCGACGCCGCCGAGCCGAAACTGTTCCGCGGCTGGTCCGACCTCGCGGAGGCGTTCCTCTCCGGCGAGGTCAACGTCGCCCACTTCCTGATGCCGATGACGGTGTGGATGCGCTACGGCGACGAGCTGGACGCGAACGTGCAGGTCGTCGCGTGGGACCACACCGACGGCTCCGCGCTGACGGTCCAACAGGAGATCGACGAGTGGGCGGACCTCGGCGGCGGCACCGTCGCCGTCCCGTTCTGGTACTCGATCCACAACGTCATCCTCCAGATGGGGCTCCGCGAGCACGGGCTCACGCCCCGAACGGACTCCTCCGCCGACGAGGTGGCGGACGACGAGGTGAACCTCGTCGTGACGCCGCCGCCGGACATGCCCGCGGCGCTCGAGAACGGCTCCATCGAGGGGTACATCGTCGCCGAGCCGTTCAACGCGATCGGCGAGCTCGACGCCGGCGGGAAGATCCTGCGGTTCACCGGCGACGTCTGGCGCGAGCACGCCTGCTGCGTCGTCGTGATGCGCGAGGAGCTGGTGCAGTCGCGGCCGGAGTGGACGACCGACGTGATGAGCGGGCTCGTCGACGCCCAACAGTACCTCCGAGGGAATCGGTCCGAGGCCGCGCGGCTGCTCTCCTCGGCGGAGAGCGGCCTGCTGCCGCAGGGGCCCGAGCCGATCGACCGCGCGCTCACCCACTACGACGAGCACGAGCCGTACCTCGAATCGGGCGCGATCCGCAACGAGGAGTGGGACATCGACCGGATCGGCTTCTACCCGTACCCGTACCCCTCGTACACGGAGGAGCTGATCCGTCGCATGCGCGAGACCCGCGTGGAGGGCGAGGACGCCTTCCTCGACGAGTTAGAGCCCGCCGAGGTCGCCGACGACCTCGTCGCGTACGACCCCGTTCGCACAGCGTTAGAAGAAGCCGGCGGCCCGCCGGCGTTCGACGTCCCAGAGGAAGATGGCTACGAGAGACAGGAGACGATACGGTTCTGAGCTGCTCGGGGAGCGCGGCCGCCTGCTGCCGGCGGTCGGACTCCTCGGCGGCCTCGCCGTCTGGTGGGCTGTGACGGCGCTCGGGAGCGGCATCATCACGAACTTCGCGCCGGCGGCGACGGTCGCCGTCCTCGCCGAGCTCGTCGTCTCGCCCGAGTTCTACGACCACGTGCTCGTCAGCGTCTACCGGTTCGGGCTCGCGCTCGCGCTCTGCCTGACGGTCGGGCTCCCCGTGGGGATCGTCGTCGGCTACTTCGAGGCGGCCGAGCGGGCGACCACGGTCCTCTTCCAGTTCTTGCGGATGATCTCCCCGCTGGCGTGGTTCCCAATCGCCATCATCGTCTTCGGCGTGGGGACCCGGTCGGCGGTGTTCGTGATGTTCATGGCCGGCCTCTGGCCGATCGTGTTGAACACCGCCCACGGGATCGCGACCATCGACGACGACTGGATCACGGTCGGCGAGTCGCTCGGCGGCGACACGCGCGCCCTGCTCCGCCGGGTCGTCGTCCCCGCGGTGATCCCGGACATGCTGACGGGGATCCGCCTCTCGATCGGCATCCTCTGGATCATCCTCGTCCCCGCGGAGATGCTCGGGGTCAACACCGGGCTGGGCTACCTCATCCTCGACGCCCGCGACCGGTTCTCCTACGCGGAGATCCCCGCGATCATGCTGGTGATCGGCTTCATCGGCTTCTGGCTCGACCTGTCGGTCCGCCGGCTCCACGCCCGGTGGAACTGGGGATAAGTCGGCGACCGCCGCCCGACGCCCGCGCGCTCCGCGCCCTCTCGCACGTCGATGTCCGCGTCATCCCGCACGTCGATTTATGTGGCACGCTACCGTGCGTCCACACATGACCGACGACGACACCGACGACGCCGGCGACACCGAGGCGGCCGAGACGACGCCGGGCGACGAGGAGCCGACGACCGGCGGCCGCGGCGCGCCCTCGCGGCTCGGCCGCGTGCTGCTCGGGGTCGGACTGGCGGCGCAGGCCTCCGAGGACTTCCGCGACATGGACGAGACGATCGAGTACGCGGAGTCGGCCGGGGTCCCCGCCCCCGACCTCGCGGCCCCGTTCGCGTCGGGGATGATGCTCGTCTCGGGGATCGGGATCGCGCTGTGGCGAGCCCCCCGTATCACGACGGGTGCGGCCGTGACGTTCCTGACGGTCGTGACCGCGACGATGCACGACTTCTGGAACGCCGACGAGGACGACAAGAGCGGCGAGCGGCTGGCCTTCTTCGGTAACCTCGCGATGCTGGGCGGGGCCCTAGTGTTCCTGCGCGAGGCGTTCGAGTAGCGCTCCTGCGTCGCCGTCGCGGCCGTGACGAGAGCGCTCCCCCGTCGCCGTCGCGGTCGACGCCGACCGCCTACAGATCGCCCGCGTCGAGCGGGTCCTCGAGCTGTCCCATCACCGCCTCCAGCGCGTCGGTCGCGGTGAGGAGCCCGACGATCTCGCCGTCCTCGATGACGAGCGCGAGCTCCTGTGACTCAGCCTGGAACTGGTCGTATGCGTCGCTGATGCTCGTCTCCGGCGAGACCGTCACCGGCGGGGCGGCGATCTCCTCGAACGTCGTCGCCCCCGCCCGGAGCTCCTCGAAGCGGCTCACGATCGACGGGGCGTACACGATCCCTTCGAAGTCGTTCGGACCGTCGCCCACGAGCGGGAACCGCGTGTGCGGCGTGTCGCGAATCCGGTCGAGGTTCTCCTCGATCGACGCCGACGTCGACAGCGAGACGACCTCGTCGGCCGGCGTCATCAGGTCCGCCACGCCGAGCTCGTCGACGGCGAGCGCGTTGAGGACCTCCTCGCGGCGCTCCTCGGGGAGCTCGACCTCCTCCATCATCGACCCGAGGCGGTTGCGGAGCTCCGCGCGCGTCTCCAACACCTCGCTTTGGGTCTCGGTCCACGACCCGGTCATCTCGACGCCGAACAGCCCGAGGGTGGCCTTCGCGACCCAGTCGCCGAACTTGATCAGCGGCGAGATGAGCCACGCGAACCAGTACAGCGGCCGCGCGCCGTACCCGGCGACCTGCTTCGAGCGCTCGACGCCGAGGTACGTCGCGGTCTGCTCGCCGTGGGTGAGGTGGACCATGTTGATGATGAAAAAGCCCAGCAGCGACCCGGCGCCCGCTGACGCGAACGCCGTGTTCGCGAATATCGGCGCGAACAGCGCCGCGAGCCCCGGCTCCGCGACGATACCGAGGGCGATACTCGTCCCGGAGATCCACACCTGACAGGTGGTGAGGTAGAACTCCAGGTCGTCCGTCATCTCCCACGCGCGCCGCAGTCCGGGGGTGTCGATCTCCGACTCCGGATACTGCCGGAGCCGCGTGAGGGCGAACTCGACCGCCACGAAGTACGCGTTGATCAGGATGAGGGCGACGCCGGCCGCCACGCGGAGGGCGACCTCGGTCGGCGGCATCGCTGTCGCGAGCGGGATCATCGTTCCTCCGGTCCCGTCGCGACCCTGAAAAGGATTCAGGACTCCCGCCGTCTCGTCGCGACTCGTCGTCCGCCGCCCGCTACTCGTCGTCCTCGTACGTCGAGAGCCCGTCCTCGGGCGGGAACTCCTCGACCGGCACGGTCGTCTCGTCGCCGCTCGCCATGTCTTTCACCGTGTACTCGCCGTTCCCGAGGTCGCCCTCGCCGACGACCACGACGGTCTCGGCGTTGATCGAGTCGGCGTAGCCGAGTTGGGCGCCGAACGAGCGACCGGAGACGTCGCTCTCGACGACGACGCCGTCGTCGAGCGCGCGGAGGTCGCGGGCGAGCGCGGCCGCCTCGCCCCGCGTGTCGCCCACGCTGAGCACGTAGTAGTCGGTCGAGAGCTCCTCGTCGGGCCAGACGCCGGCGCGCTGACAGAGGAGCTTGAGGGTGGCGTGGCCGGGCGCGACTCCGACCGCGGGAGTCGGTTGGCCGCCGAAGCTCTCGATCAGGTCGTCGTAGCGCCCGCCGCCGAAGACCGAGCGCGACACCTCGCCCGTGGAGTCGAAGCACTCGAAGACGACGCCGGTGTAGTAGTCGAGCCCGCGGGCGGTCGTCAGCGAGACCTCGCAGAACTCGCCCGCGCCGAAGTCGTCGGCCGCGGCGAGCACGTTCCGCAGGTTCTCGACCGCGGCCGCGACCTCCTCGCCGCCGGCCTCGGCCACCGCGTCGAGGTCCTCGGGGGCGTCGACGCCCGAGATGAGGTCGTCGAACTCGCGGGCGGTCGCGCGGTCGAGCCCCGCGTCCGAGAGGAGTCCGAGGTACTCGCCGTCGTCGACCTTCGCGCGCTTGTCGACCGCGCGGATCGCCGCGGCGGTGTCGACCGCGTCGGGATCGGCGGCGAGCGCCCGGACGAGCCCGCCGAGGATGTCGCGGTGCGAGACGCGGAACTCGAAGTCGTCGCCGGTGAGCCCGAGGTCGGTGAGCGCGTCGGCGGCGACCGCGAGCACCTCGGCGTCGGCCTCGGGCGCGGACGAGCCGAACACGTCGATGTTCGTCTGGTAGAACTCGCGGAACCGGCCCTGCTGGACCTGCTCGTAGCGCCAGAACGGGCGGGTTGAGACCCACTTGATCGGCTTCGACAGCTCCTGGCCCTTCGCGACGACCATCCGGGCGACGGTGGGGGTGAGCTCCGGCGTCATGGAGACGCCGCGGCCGCCCTTGTCGTCGAAGGCGTACAGCTCCTCGACGATCTCCTCGCCGGACTTGTCGACGTACATCTCCGTCCGCTCTAGGGCGGGGGTGGCGATCTCGCGGAAGCCGTACCGGCTCGCGGCGTCCTCGATCGCGTCGGTCACTTCCCGGCGTGCGGACTGCTCCCCGGGGTAGAAGTCGCGGAATCCCTTGAGACCGTCGTACATACGCGTCGGTTCGGCGAGCGCCCGCTTGAAAGCATCCTTTCGGGGCCGCGGCGGTCGCTCCGGCGGCTCGCCCACCGGCGGCTCGCTCGCCGCCGCCTCGCCTCTCCGGCTACTCCCCGCCGTCGCGCGTCGGGAGGTCCGGCTCGAACGCGGCCGCCTCGACGGCCATGTCGAGGACGTCCTCGACGTTCTCGTCCTCGGTCACGCTCATCGTCGCGTCGACGGACTCCGCCCGCACCGCCTCGAAGCGGTCGTGTTTGTTCGCCACGGTGAGGAACGGGACCGCGTCGCCGAACAGCTCGCGGACCTCCTCGCGCAGCTCCAGCTGGACGTCCAGCGGGTAGCCGCAGTCGCCGGAGGGGTCGAGCACGAAGACGACGACGTCGGCGAGGTGTTCGAGTGCGCTGACCGCCTGCCGCTCGATGTCGTTTCGGTCCTCTTCCGGGCGGTCGAGCAGGCCGGGGGTGTCGACGATCTGGTACCGGACGTGGTCCCGCTCGAAGTGACCGATCTGGACGCCGCGGGTCGTGAACGGGTACTCCGCGATCTCGTTGGAGGCGCGGGTGACGCGGTTGACGAACGACGACTTCCCGACGTTCGGATAGCCGGCGATGACGACGGCGGGCTCGTCGGGCCGGATGTCCGGGAGCACCTTCAGCTGGTCGCGCGAGTCGCCGATGTACCGCAGGTCCTCTTCGATCTGGTCCATCACGTCGGCCATGCGCGCGAACGCCTGTTTCCGGTGTTTGCGCGCGGTGTCGACGTCGGAATTCCGGACTTTCGTCGTGTACTCGTCGCGCAGGTCCTCGATCTGACGGCTGGCCCACATCACCTGCGAGAGCGCCTGCCGGAGGCGGTCGACGTCGACGATGGCGTCGGCGAGCTCGTAGTAGAACGGGTCGACGTCGAAGCCGAAGTCCGGCCACGAGACGACGACGTTCTCCAGGTTGTCCGAGAGGACGTTGCCGGCGGTCCGTAACATCGACTCCTGCGCCTCGTGGCCGCGCTTCGCGCGTCCCGCGCGGGCCGCCCGCGAGAACGCCTTGTCGACGAGTTCCTCCGATCGGGGGGTCGTCGGGAGGCCCTCAAATATCATGTTGGCCGTTCTTGTCCACCGACGCGTATAAGACCGTCCGTTCGGGGACCCGCGCGACACGGCGGCACACGGTCGGACGCGGTGGGGTTCGGCGGCGACGGTCACCGGAGGCGACGCTCCCTCGCCGGGAGTCCCCCGTCGCCGCGTCGATGACGATGAACGATCGTTATCTTCGCTACGCATATTCCAAGACATATTTATGCTTCAAAGGAATACGGTCGCTCATGGCACGCTCGTTCACGCCCACGACGTACGAGGACATCGACCCGGACCGCCGTCCGAGCCTGGCGGCGGCGCTGGTCCCGGTCCTCGCGGTCGTGGCGTTCCTCGGTATCGGCTCGCCCGTCCTCGGCCTCGACCCGCACGCGCCGCTCCTCTGGAGCATCGCCTTCGTCGGCGTCTTCGGCCTCTGGCTCGGCTACGACTGGGACGACCTGTTCGACGGCATCGCCAACGGTCTCGTGATGGGGCTGCAGGCGCTGCTGATCATCTTCACCATCTACGGGCTCATCGCGACGTGGGTGAGCGCCGGGACGATTCCGGGGCTCATGTACTTCGGGCTGGAGACGCTCACGCCCGCGACGTTCCTCCCCGCCGCCGCGGTCGTCGCGGCGGTCGTCGCCTTCGCGATCGGCTCGTCGTGGACCACCGTCGGCACGCTCGGCGTCGCCTTCGTCGGCAGCGGCGCCGGGCTCGGCGTCCCGGACCCGATGACGGTCGGGGCCGTCCTTTCAGGCGCGTACGCCGGCGACAAGCAGTCGCCGCTCTCGGACACGACGAACCTCGCCGCCGGGGTGGCGAACACGGACCTGTACGCGCACATTCGCCGGATGCGGACCGGCACCCTCGTCGCCTTCGGGCTCGCGGTGCTCGGCTTCCTCGCGCTCGGGCTCCGCGCCAGCGGCGCGATCCCCGCGGGCCGGATCGCCGAGATCCAGGGCGCGCTCGCCGGGACGTACGCGATCACGCTGCTCGCGTTCGTCCCCCTCGCCGTCACCTTCGGGCTGGCGCTGCGCGGGTACGCCCCCCTGCCGACCCTCGTCGCCGGCGTCTTCGCCGGCGTGCTCACGACGGTGTTCGTCCAGGGCGCCGGGTTCGTCGCCGCGTGGGACACGTTCATGTACGGGACCGCGCCCGAGTCCGGCTCCGAACTGGTGAACGAACTGCTCGTGACCGGCGGCCTCACCGGCTCCGCGTGGACGATCACGGTCGTCGTCGCGGCGCTCTCGCTCGGCGGGATCTTGGAGCGGACCGGCGTGTTGGCGGTGATCGCTCACGCCTTCACCTCCGCCGTGCGGAGCCCGGGCGCGCTCGTCGCCGGCACCGGCGTCTCGGCGATCGTCATCAACGCGCTCACCGCGCAGCAGTACATGAGCATCGTGCTCCCGAGCGTCACGCTCCGGAACACCTACGAGGAGTTCGGGATGGACACCGACCAGCTCTCCCGCGCCGTCGAGGCGGCGGGGACGCCGACCGGCGCGCTGTTCCCGTGGCACGCGGGCGCCGTCTACATGGCGGGCGTCACCGACGTGCCGACGCTGGAGTACGCGCCGTACTACCTGTTCGCGTTCCTCTCGCCGCTCGTGCTGTTCGCGATGGCCGCGACCGGCTACAGCCTGAACGCGACGCCGACCGACGCGGGCGTCGGCTCCGCGGCGACGGCGCCCGCGGCGACCGACGACGACTGACGGGTCGACGGCGGCGGTCGGCCGACGCGTTCCCGCCGGTTCGTCCCTGCCTGTCGAACCCGTCAGCCGGTGAGTTGTCCCGGCGACTTACTCGTCGCCGCTCTCGGCGATGAGTTCGTACGAGGTGTACTCGATCGCGTCGGGATCGTCGGCGAGCAACGGATCCAGCAGTTCGTCCTCCCACGTGAGCCAGTCGTCCGGGTACTCGGTCTTCGCCACCGGGTCACCCGCCGGTCCCCAGACGTCCGCCCACGCCTCTCGGCTCTCGTACACCCAAACGGCCGCGAACTCCCCGGCCCGGTCCCCTCTGATACCGCGGCCGATCCGGTGTTCGACCAGCCCGGGAACGCCCTCGAACAGCCCGCGGTCGACGGCCTCCGCTACCGCGTCGCGGAAATCCGACGGGGACGCCGACTCCGCCAGCTCGTAGTGATGAACGCTTACGACCATGGTGTCTCCCCGTTTCGGGAATCGCGCGCGCCACTGATGAATGCAGCACCCCGCGTTCGGCACGGGGCCTCCCGATCGCGGGGAGTCCCGTCGGAATCGCGGTTCCGAGGCTTTCAGTCCGGGAGGCGGAACGCGAGACCGTACATCCGCCCGACCGATTCCGACCCGATCTCGCCCGCGAGCCGACGAGCGGCCGCCGCCAGCGCGTCGCCGGACTCATCGGGGCAGTCTCCGGCCATGGCGGTCGCCTCGTCGGCGTGGGCGGAGACGTGACTTTCGGTCCAGGGCACCGGCTCCAGTAGCGTCCGCTCCCGTTCGAACTCCCAGCCGTGCCCCGCGAAGAACCGCCGCAGGAACGCCGCCGGGTAGAAGGTGAGCGCCGGGCGGCCGCGGGCCAGCTCCGACGCGGCGTTCTCGACGGCGACCAGCTCGCGGATCGCGGCGTCGTCCGGGAGCGGGTCGTAGTCGTCGACGACGAGGTGCGCGCCCGGGGCCGCGACCCGCGAGAGCTCCGCGGCGACCGCCGACAGCGCCGCGGGGTCGAGGACGTTACAGAGACCGTGCGCGGTAATCAGGTCGACGGAGTCGTCGGGGAGCGGGACCGCCCGGAGGTCCGCCTCCAGCACCGCCAGTCGGTCGTCGACGGTGGCGGCGTTCCCGTCACCGTCGTCGCCGCCGTTCCCGTCACTGTCGGTGTCGCCGCCGCCGTCACCGACGCGCCGTCGCGTCGTCAGCACGTGGCCCCGGTCGTTCGTCACGGCGTACACCCGGGCGGCGCCGTTCGCGAGCAGTGCGGCGGTCGCGTTCCCGGCGCCCGCCCCGGCCTCCAGACAGCGCTTCCCGGCCACCGGTCGGTCGTCGAGCGCGGTCGCGACCGTCTCCGGAACGTCCATGCTCCGGGCTCAGTGGTGCAGCTGTTCAGGAACCGGGCTGTCTTCGTGGCGGACCCGCTCGATCAGCGACCGCTGGGCGGTCTCGTCCATCCCGGTGAAGTCGGCGGCGGCCTCGAGGATCATGGTGACGAGCTTCGGATCGCCGGCGCTGACGACGCTGGTGAGCCCCTGCGCGGCGGCGAAATCGAACCGCTCGCGGACCTCGTCGGGGGCGGTGACCGGGCGGTACCAGTTCGCGAACGGCCGGTCCGCCTCGGGGAGCTGGTCGGTCGGCGGCCACGAGCCGCCGGCGAACGCCTTGATCCCGAGCGTGCCGACGTCCTCCGCCTCGGCCCGGGCGAGGACGGCCTCGTAGTCGTATTCGTCGCCGTCCTTGCCGGCGACGACGGGGTTCAGCGGGAACATCACGGTCTCGAGGTCGTCGATGCGGTCGAGCGCGTCGAGGATGAGGTCGGGGTCGCCGTGGCTCGTCAGCCCGATGTGGTCGATCAGCCCCTGCTCTTTGGCCTCGCGAAACGCCGCGAGCGCGCCGTCGTCGCCCGTGATCGCGTCCAGTTCCTCGTCGTACTCGAGCCCGTGGAGCTGATACAGGTCGATCTTGTCGACGCCGAGGCGGTTCAGCGAGCGGTCGAGCTTGCGCCACGCGCCCTCGTACGTCCGCTCTTGGGTCTTACAGCCGAGGAATATCTCCTCGCGGTGCTGGCGGAGTTTCGGGCCGAGCTTCAGCTCCGCGTCGCCGTACGTCGGCGCCACGTCGAAGTGGTTGACGCCGTAGTCGAGGACGTGCTCGACGAGCTGGTTCGCGCCCTCCTGTTCGAGCCAGTTGAGCGCGATCGCGCCGAACGTCATCACGCTGCTGTGGTGACCGGTGTCACCGAGCGGGCGGGTCTCCATACGTGCGCCATCGCGCCGCCGCGGCATAACGGTTGGCGGCGCCCGGCCTGACGGGCCGACCGTCGCGGGTGCTCCGAACGCGCTCCGCGGTCCGGTAGGTTTACCGCCGTCGACACCCCGCCGATCGAACATGAGCTTGGAGGTCGCCGTCGCCGTCCCGTTCAAACACCGCGCGAAGGAGCGGCTGGGCGAGGGCGATTTCGTCGTCGCGCTGTCGCTCGACCGCGACTGGTTCTCGCCGGACCAGGCGAAGCGGCTGGTCGACGTCGCCGTCGGCCGCGGGCTGGTCGCCGAGGAGGACGGCGACCTCGTCGCGCGCTTCGACCCCGACGACGTGTTCGTCCCGGAGGGGTTCGCGCCCGACGAGTCGATCCTCCGGGAGCAGTCCACCTTCGAGACCGCCCTCGACGCCATCGTCGCGGCCGGCGTCGAGAAGCAGCGCGCGGTCGCCGCGATCAACGAGCGACAGCGCGCGCTCGCGGTCACCATCGAGGCGGCCGCGGTCCTCGTCGCGAAGGAGCACGGCGCCGCGGTCGATCACCTCGCGGCCGACGTGCGCGAGGAACTCGCCGCCGCCGGAGAGCCGTCCGGCGACGCCGACGAGTCGGCGACCGACGCCGCGGGTGACGCCTGATGGTCGCGGACCGACTGACCGACGGCGTCCGGATCGGCCAGCTGCTCGCGTCGGAGGTCTCCGGCAACGAGGGGCGCCTGCGGGACCTCGCGCTCGCCGACGCCGACCCCGACGTCGAGCCGACGACCGACGGCGCGCTCGCGTACCGGATCGTTCGCGAGGGCGAGGCCGGCGGCGACGCCGTCGGGCGCGAAGTCGCCGAGGTGTACGTCCACCCCGACCGCGTCCGGGTCGAGTTCGTCGGCGGCGACGCGGACCGTGAGACGGATGCTGTCGACCCGTCCGACGCGCCCGACTCGTCCGATTCGTCCGACGCGCCCGATATCCCCGGACCCGCCGCGGACGCTGGTCTTCGTCGAGGACGGCGCGCAGGTGAAGCGCGCGCTGCCGGTGCTGGAGGCCGTCGTCGACGCGATATAAAAGGGACCGCCGTCGGGCCGTCCGCGGCGGCGTCTCAGTCCGACCGGCCGCCGTCGCCCATCGCGACGTTGCGCGACGCCGACGGGTCGTCGGGCGACTCTCCACCGACCTCGAACTTCCGGAGCAGCGCGCGGAGCCGCTCGGCCTGATCGGCGAGCGAACCGGCCTCGGCCGTCGCCTGCGACATCGCGGCGAGCTGCTCGTCGGCCGCCTCGCTGACGTCGTCGGCCTCGTCGGCGGTCGACTTGCTGATCCCTGCCACCTCCTCGACCATCGACACCGTCTCCTCGGTGCTCGCGGCCTGGTCGTCGGTCGCCTTGCTGATCTCGCGGATCCCGTCGTCGGTCTCGGCGGCGTTGCCCGCCACCTCGGCGAACGCGTCCGCGGCGTCGCTGACGGCCTCGGCGCTGGCCTCCATATGTTCCTCGGCGGTCCGGACCTCTTCGACGGTCGCCTGCGTCTGCGACTGCGTGCCGGCGATGAGCTCCTCGATCTCCTGGGCCGCCTCCTGGGTCTCCTCGGCGAGCTGTTTCACCTCGTCGGCGACGACGGCGAACCCGTCGCTCCCGCCGCCGCCGCCGCCGGCCCGCGCGGCCTCGATGTTGGCGTTGAGCGCGAGCAGGTTCGTCTGTTCCGCGATGTCGCTTATCAGGTCGACGATCTCGCCGATGTCGTCCATCCGCTCGTCGAGGACCCTGACCTTCTCCGCGGTCGCGCCGATCGATTCGCGGGACTCGCCGACGCTGTCGATCGCCTCGCCGGCGGTGTCCTGTCCCTCGTTTGCGATCGACGCGGTCTGCTGGGCCGCGTCCGCGACGGTCTCCGTCGAGGAAGCGACCTCCTCGATCGTCGCCGAGAGGTTGTTCATCTCGCCTGAGACCTGTTCGAGCATCTCGCGCTGCTCGTCCGCTCCCTCTGCGATCTCCGTGACCGACCGACTCACGTCCTCGCTGCGCGCCTCGGCCGTGTCCACGCCTTCGACCGTCTTCTCGCTGGCCGCGGACACCTCGCCCGCGAACGACTGGACGTCGCGCATCGTCGACTCGATGTCGTCCATCATCTCGTTGAACGCGGCGCCGATCTGCTCCATCGCCTCGCTCTCGCTGCCGGCGTCCAGCCGGACCGTGAGGTCGCCGTCGGCCGCGCGGTCCATCGTCGCGCTGTAGTCGTCGGCCTTCGTCTCGAGGTGGTCGTTCAGCCGCTCGACCTCCTCGCGGCGCTTCTCGACTTCCGCCTTCGCCTCCTCGACGTCTTGGATCTCCGACTTCTGCTCGGCGACGAGGTCGAGCTGGCGCTGCGCCTCCTCGCGCGATTTCTCGATGGAGTACCAGTTGACCATCAGCGCGCCCACGAGCCCGAGGATGAAGAACGCGTGAATTCCGCCCCAGATGATCGGGTTCTCGATCGCCGCGGCGTGGTTGTAGACGAGGCTCGCGTCGATCAGGCTGAACGCGCCGTGGCCGATGGCGACGTACCCGACGCCGACGGCGAACGGGACCCAGTCCTCGTACAGGGCGAGCACCGCCACGAACACGAAGAAGCTGAAGTGCGCCTCGATGTAGCCGCCGGACAGCTTCACCAACGCCATCGAGACGGTCATGAGGCTGAACGCCGCGAGCACCGTCCGCTGGCGTCGACCGAGCCGAGACACGTTCGCCAGCCCCGCCGTGCCGAGGATGATCGCGACGAAGCCGCCGAGCATCCAAAGCGGCGTCGCGGGGATCTCCGCGCCGGTGAACGGCTCGGTCCCGCTGTACAGCCCCAACGCGATCAGAAACGGCACCTGTACCGCGATCGCGATCAGGACGTTCCGGTGCCGGCCGCCCCACATCTCCTTCGGCATGGACGTGCCGTCCGGGACGTATCGGACGATCTCTCGGATCGTGTGCCCCACGCCGGACGGTCCGGACGCGTCCGCCGCTGACCCAGTGGCTGGTTCGGTCATGACCGGAGGTCGACCCCACCGGTTAAAATATCCCCCTTCCCGAATATTACGACTGATACCGTAAATCGTGCGCAGACGCCGGAGAAAGCCGCAATCCGGGATCCGGAGGCCGGTTCGGCCGACACCACCGAAAACCGGTGGACCGGAGACAGGCGGAGGACGGAGACGTTCTCGAAGTCCGTACATTCACACAAAATATACGTTCTTCTTACCATGAAAATAATTTATGTACCGTCCCGGAGTAGCCCTCGTTAAGGTGATGATACCATTCCCATGCGGCCCGAACTGACACGCGAATTCGATAAAGACCTGCTTAACCAGCTCACCGGCCTCACGGGACTCGGATGGACCACGTCGGTACTGGGATACCTGAGCAGCGTGATCGGCTACGGAAACGGCCTGATAAGCCGACTCGTCGCCGAGCCGCAGTCGCTCCTCTACGTCGGCGGGAGCTTCTTCGTTCTCACGCTCGGGCTCGACCGATTACAGAGCAAAATCGCGGCGGAACCGACCGGCGAGGAGAGCCGGGAGAGCGGCGCCCCGCGCGGCGACCCGCACGAAGGGGAGATCAGCGGAGCCGGCGATCCACGCGACGGGGGGACGTGATGGGTCGGCGGTCCACACGGGGGGACGTGAGGAGTCGGCGGTCCACACCACGAGGGAACGCCGTCCGCAACCGGGAGGCCGACCGCGTCGATTTCGTCCCGCTCGCGGTCTCGCTCCCCGAGCCGACGCGTTTTATATCCCTCCGAACCGCGGTACGGCCGTGACGCTCGATCCGATCCACGTCGAGAACATCGCGCGACTCGCGTACGGGATCGCGAGCGACGTGGACACGACCGACCACGACGACCTCGCGGGGCGGGTGTGGCGCGACTGGCTCCCCGAGCTCCGCCGCGACGGCCGCGTCGTGATCGAGGCGGTCGGCGACCACGAGCGCCGGCTCGCCCCCGTCGACGACGCCTCCCTCGCCGAGCGCCCGTTCGAGACGGTCCACGGGCTCGACTCCGGCACGATCAACCCGACGACGTTTAAAAACGGACTCGTCGTCGACGTGGCCCACGCCGCGATGGCGAGCGATCCGACGGACCTGGACCTCCACCGCGACCGCACGATCGTCGGGACCGTCCACGCCGGCGACTCCACCGCCGACTTCGACGACGACTGGCGGCGGCGCGACGACGGCCACACCCGACAGCGCGTGCTCCACGCCCCGCGGGTGAACCGGTACGCGGAGGGCGTGGTCCACGCGCTCGCGCTGTACCTCGCCGAGGGGACCCACGCGCTCGACCACGCCAGCGAGGTCGGCGACCTGCTCGTCTTGGACGGCCCGATATACCCGAAGGAGCTGTTCACGTGGGACGACCGCAACCCCGAGCTCGGTGCGCTCGCCCGCGAGGCGAAGCCCCGCGCGGTCGTCGAGAAGTACGTCCGGCTGGTCGAGCGGTTCGTCGAACGCGACGTGCCGCTCGCCGGCTTCGTGAAGAACCCCTCCAGCGGGACGATCGTCCGGACGCTGGCGCGGAAGGGGGTCGAGCCGCCCTGGCCGGACGACACCGCGCTGTTCACCCGACTGCTGGAGCGGCGGGACGACGCGGGGCAGTCCAGCGGTGGCGGGGCCGGCGACCCGTCCGGAAGCGCCCGCGGCGACCGCCTCGACGACGCGCTCACGTTCACCACCTGGTTTAGAAGCCGCGGGGGCGCCGACGCGACGATGGCGGCCGACGGCGACGCGCTCGGGATCGACCGCGAGCTCGATCCCGAGCTGTACGAGCCCACGTTCATGATCGTGTACGACCCGCGGACCGACGTGACCTACAAGCTGGAGGCGCCGTACGCGTTCAACCGCGACGCCGATACGCGGGACCGGCTCACTCGGCAGGTCCTCGCCGAGGTGGCCACGACCCGCGGTCCGCCCGAGGCGGTGGCGAAGGCCGACGAACTGGCGCGGATCGACGCCACCGAGAAGGCGGCGCTCCGCCCCGGAAGTTCGAGGAGCGCTTCGGACAGCGACCAGCAGGCGACGCTACGACGACCTTGCGGTGGTTGCAATGCTGACTTCTAACGCTTTTCTGGCCCCGCCGACGTGGTCGGCGCGTTTCCTGCGAGGGCCGCATGCGCGGCCGAGGAGCAGCGCGGAGTTCGCCCGGCGGCTCCGCGCCGCCTGCAGAGAATCTCCGATTTTTTCTCGCTGGAGTCGCGAACGGAGGTGAGCGACGGCAGGCTGGGGAGGCGTGAGCGCGGTGTGGAGCGGTGCGGGCGGGGCGGGACTCAAAGGGGCAGCCGGGAGGCGGCGAGGCGTTCACGAGAGCAAAACTCTCGTTGAGCCAATCAGAACGCGAAGGCGTTCTGATGACGCGTAAGGCACTGGAGGGCATGGTGAGCGAAGCGAGAACGACCGAAAAGTGCGTGGTTCGAGACGCCCCCGGCGTCTCGTCATCGCCGGAAATTCAGAGATTTCCGGCTAGCAGTCAGAACCGCTTCTGCGTATTCTGACGACCATTTCACGAAAGGCGCTCCGCGCCCGTTCGAACGACAACGAGCGTGCGCCGTCTCCGCGGGCTGGGTCTTTGGGAGGTTTCCGTTGAATTCCAGTATCAACCGTGTAACCTCCGAGTGGCTGAGGATTTTCGGAGGGTCTTCACCACGGCACCCGTAGGCTCACATTTATAATGCGATGCGACTAAAAACCTCTCAGTCGGACCGCTCCACTGTCCAACTACCCTCCTATCCGCTCTTCCGCCCTGCTCTTGATCGCATGAGTGCCGACGTTTCAGTAAGATCTTCCTCACGGGGAATCTCATCTTTCCGGATCGTACAGGTCCGACACGCGGTAGAGGATTCGGCCGAGAGCTGGCTTGCTCTCGGACTGTCGCCGGCGTACGGGTCGCCCGCGACCTCGCGGAGGAACCGCGCGGACCTCGTCGTCGTCGGGGAACGGCCTCGGTCCGCCGCGTCTGGGACAGGAGTCCGGGACGACCGGGTCGGACGCCGGCGGCGTCGAGGGGGTCGGCGGGGTCGCCGCCGGGTCCATTCCCGTTCCCCGTCCGTCCGACTCGCTCCTTCCCGCTCATCGCCCTCGCTCACCCCGTCGCGTCACGACGCCCGCGTTGTTCGCGACGTTCTTCCACGATCACGCGGAACGCGTCGGCGTCTCGGCCCTCGCCGAGTACCACCGCTCGCCCTCGGTCGCCCGTCCGGACCGCGGGTCGAGCGGGACGCCCGCCTAGGAAGGGGAGCTCGTGCTTCCTGCGCCAGCGCCTTCCCGCCGCCGGAGCCGAGTCCGGTGGAATGCCCCCGCAGTCGGGACAGCGGAACCGCCATGTTCTCGGCGATCCGAGGCACGTCGTGTCGTTGTTTTGCCGAACATCCGGAGGCCTTTCACCGCGTCGTCGAGCGCGACCTCCTGCGGCGTCGTGACGATCACGGCGCCCGTCAGCGGGAGCGTCTGGAGGATCGTGAGCTGGGTGTCGCCGGTGCCCGGCGGCAGGTCCAACACGACGTAGTCCAGATCGCCCCACTCCACGTCCTCGACGAGCTGGGTGATGATCTTGTGGACCATCGGCCCGCGCCAGATGACGGGGTCGTCCTCGCCGGTGAGGAAGTCCATGCTCATCAGCTTCACGCCGAAGCGCTCGGGCGGAACGATCGTCTCCCCGTCGGTCTGCGGGCGCTCCTCGGCCGACACCATCCGCGGGACGTTCGGCCCGTACACGTCGGCGTCGAAGAGCCCGACGCGCGCGCCGAGCTCCGAGAGCCCCGCGGCGACGTTCACGGCCATCGTCAACTTGCCGACGCCGCCCTTCCCGGAGGCGACCGCGATCACGTTCTTCACGCCCGGAAGAACCTGCTCGTCCGCGTCCAGTTCGTCCGGGATCGACGCCGAGAGATCCACCTCGAACCCAGTGTCGGCGAGCGCGTCCCGGACGTCCTCGGCGATCGCCGACTCATGCGGCGAGAAGGGAGCGCCGAGCGCCAGCGACACGTGGACCGTGCCGCCGGTCCCGTCCGCCTCGGTCTCGACGGCCACGTCGTTCACGAGACCGAGCGAGACGATGTCGTCCCCGAGGTCGGGGTCCTCCACGCCCGCGAGCCGCTCCCGCACGTCCGCTTCGTTCATGCCCGGAGGGAGGGCGGTGGGGCGAATAAGGGTTCTGTCACCCGATCAGTCGACCCGCGTGCCGGCGTCCTCGCCGCGCAGAAACGGCGACAGCCCGTCGGCGCCGAACACGTACGCCGGCGCGTCGAGCGCCAAGAGCTCCCGCACCTTCGCCGCCATACCTCCGGAGACGTCGGTCGCGTCGCTCGCCCCGAGCGCGTCGGCGACCGCCTCGAAGGAGTCGATCGCGGGGATCACGTCGCCGTCGTCGTCGAGGACGCCCGGAACGGTCGAGCAGACGCCGACCCGTCGCGCGCCGAGCCCCGAAGCGAGCTCGACCACCAGCTCGTCGCCGGAGACGACGGTGACCCCCTCACCGGCGGTCGCGACGCCGTCGCCGTGAAGCACCGGGACGAACCCCTCGCCGAGCAGCGTCGCGGTCGAGCCGAGCGGCAGGTCGAGGTCGCCCTCGACCCCCTCTGGGCGGGCCGAGAGCGACAGCGGGTGGACCGGCACCGCGGGCACGTCGCGGTCGCGGAGCCGGTCGAGGACCGCCCCGTTTAGCGTCTTCATCGCGCCGTGGACTTCGGCCACCGCCGCCGGATCGCGGGTCCCCTCGCTCGTCGACACGCCGTGCTCGCTGGCGCGGCGGTGGCCGAAGCTCCCGCCGCCGTGGACGACGACGAGCCGGTCGACCGCCCCGTCGGCGAGGGCGTCGGCGACCGCGTCGCAGGCGGCCGCGAGCGCGTCGTCGTCGAGCGTCTCGGGCCGGTCCTTCTCAGTGATCAGGCTCCCGCCCAGCTTGAGCACGACGGGAGGCGCGGCGCCGTCGGAGACGCCGGCGGCGACGTCTCTTCCGTCCGCCTCGGTCGCCTCGCGGTCTGCGGTCACGGCTCCACCACACGAACGCCCTCGGTCGCCAACTCCGCGCGGAACGCGTCCTCGCAGCCCTGCGTGAACGAGAGCGCCGTCTCGGTAGCGTCGCTCTCGTCGAGCGCGACGATGCAGCCGCCGCCGCCCGCGCCCGTGAGCTTCGCCCCGTGCGCGCCCGCGTTCCGGGCGGCCCACACCATCGAGTCGAGCGACCGCGCCGAGACGCCGAGCGCGGAGAGCAGGCCGTGATTGAAGTCCATCAGCTCGCCGAGCTCCGCGAGCAGCTCCGCCGGCGGCTCGGCGTCGCCGGTCGGCTCCGAGCCGGAGCCGGGCGCGCCCTCGGCGACGGCGTCTGCCAGTAGCGCCTCACCGGTCCGGACGACGTCGCCGATCGACTCGACGGTGTCGGCGGCGAAGCCGTACTCCTCGCGGAGCTCGCCGACGCCGGCCACGAGCTCGCCGGTGTCGCCGGCGCCGCCGTCGAAGCCGACGACGAACGGGAGGTTCGGCGCCTCGATCGGCTCGCAGTCGTCGCCCTCGACGCGGACCGCGCCGCCCATCGTCGAGCAGAAGGTGTCGGCGCGGGAGGCCTGCCCGTCCTGCACCTCGTGCTCGGCGCGGTACGCGCGGTCGGCCAGCTCGCGGCGGTCGATCGGCTCCCCGAGCGCCCGCGTCGCGGCGTCGATGCCGGCGACGACGACGGCCGCGGAGGAGCCGAGCCCCGCCCCGAGCGGGATGTCGCTCTCGACCGTGATGTCGAAGCCGGCGTCCGGCGCGTCGGCCGCGTCCCGGGCCTGCCGCACCGCGGCGTCGACGTACCCCATCGCGGCCTCGACCAGCGGCGTCGGCACGTCGACGTCGGGGTGGTCGCCGGTGCCGCCGGAGTACTCCACCGTGAACCCGTTTAGCGAGAGGTCCTCGGCCTCGACGCGGACGTGGTCGTCCGACCGCGGTTCGGCGGTCACCGCGGCGCGTCGCTCGATCGCGGCCGGCACGGCCGGCTCGCCGTAGACGACGGCGTGTTCGCCGAAGAGGTACACCTTCCCCGGCGCTTCACAGACGGTCATACGAATCCCCTCTCTCCGGGGGCATACAGGCGTTGCGTTTGTCGGGTCGGCGTCCGGGCCCGCGCAGGCGAGACGGCGGGAGCCCCCTCCCGCCAGCTTTTCAGCATCGGCCCCCGTCGCGTTCGTCATGGCGCAGATACCGTCGCTGCTCGCGCGGTCGGTCACGAACTTCGTCGACGGCGTGGCCGTCGCGATTCCGCGGCTGCTGTCGGGACTGATCTTCCTCGCGCTGGCGTACGCGACGGTGCGGGTCGTCCTCTCGCTCGTCCGGACCTCGATCGATCGGATCTACGTCGGTGACCGCGAGCTCGTCGGCGACCTCATCACCACGCTCGTGGCGGTCTTCCTGTGGTTCGGCGTCGCGCTGACGTTCCTGAAGGTCGTCGGCATGGGGGATATCGCGGCGAGCCTCGGCACCGCCGTCGGCTTCATCGCGCTCGGCGTCTCCTACGCGCTCTCCGAGATGATCGAGGACACCGTCGCCGGCGTCTATCTCCTCCGCGACCCCGACTTCAACGTGGGATACCGCGTCGAAGCGAAGGGCGTGGCCGGAACGGTCGCGGCCATCGAGCTCCGGAAGACCCGGATCGACACGGACGACGGGGACCGAATCGTGATGGCCAACCGGGAGATAGAGCCGCGCTGGACCCACGACGTGCCCGACGGGGAGCAGTAGTTTCGCGGTCCGGGCGAAGGATATTCACCCAATACTTATCAATTCTGTCTGAGATATCTGCGGTATGTCATCCCAAGTAGATGCGAGCGCCGAGGAAACGGTCGACGGAGACACGACACTCGCCGCGCTTTCGCACGCGTCGGCGCTGGTCGCCTCGTTCTTGGGGCCGCTGCTGTTCTTAGTGCTCGCGGACGACGACGACGAACTCGTCAAGCAGAACGCGAAGAACTCGCTTAACTTCCAGATCGTCGTCTTCATCGCGATGATCGTCTCGGGGCTGTTGACGGTCGTGCTCGTCGGCTTCCTGCTCCTCCCGTTGATCGGACTGCTCGACCTCGTGTTGGTCGTTATGGCCACGCTGAAGGCCAACGAAGGGCAGGTGTACTCGTACCCGTACACGCCGAACATCGTCTGAGGACCGCGAAACCCCTCTTTTACCGCGATAGCAACGGAGAAAGCGACGGCTCTGCGCTTTCGAAACGTCTTAAAAGTCGAACTCGACGTCGAAGACCGGTTACAGCTCGTCCTCGAAGTCGTCGAGGGCGAAGACGGTGTCGGCGCCGCGGCGGTCGAGCGTCTCGTTGGCGAGCAGCCAATAGACGACCGACAGCGCGCGTCGACCCTTGTTATTCGTCGGGATGACGAGGTCGACGTTCGACAGCTGGTTGTTGGAGTCGCACATCGCGATGACCGGGATGCCGACGGTGATGGCCTCCTTGACGGCCTGCGCGTCGCCGATCGGGTCGGTCACCACGACGACGTCCGGTTCGATGTAGCCGGCGTAGTCGGGGTTCGTCAGCGTGCCGGGGATGAAGCGTCCCGTGCGGGCGCGGGCGCCGATGGCGTCCGCGAACTTCTCGGCCGGGAACCGGCCGTACTGCCGCGAGGACGTGACGAGGATCTGCTCCGGGTCGTAGTTGGAGAGGAAGTCCGCCGCGGTGCGGATCCGCTGGTCCGTCGTGCTCACGTCGAGCACGTACAGCCCGTCGTCGCGGACGCGGTGGATGAACCGCTCCATGTCCTTCGTCTTCTGCTGGGTCCCGATGTGGACACCGGCGGAGAGGTAGTCCTCGACGGGGATCAGCAGGTCGACGTCGTCGTCGGGCATGACGTCGTCGTCGAACGGGGAGGCCTCTCTCCTCGGTCCGCCTCGTCCCCTCGTGGGTCTCGGCGTCGGCGGGTGCCCCGTCGGCAGCCGCGTCGGCGGTCGGTTCCTTGGTCGTGTCGGCCTCCTCCTCGACCGCCGCGTCGACCGCCTCGGTCTCCGCGTCGTCGTCGAGTTCGACCGCGTCGTTGTCTTCGCTCATGCGTGGTGTGGGCCCGTCATACCGCGTCGTCCGCGATGCGGACCAGTTCGTTCAGCTTGGCGGTTCGCTCGCCGCCGACCGTGCCGGTCTTGATGAACCCGGCGTCGGTCGCCACGGCGAGGTGTGCGATGGTCGTGTCTTCCGTCTCGCCCGAGCGGTGGGAGATGACGGTCTCGTACCCGTTGCGGGCGGCGAGCTCGACCGCGTCGAACGCGTCCGACAGCGTCCCGATCTGGTTCGGCTTGATCAGGATGCTGTTGGCCGCGCCCGCGTCGATCCCCTCCTGGAGGCGCTCGACGTTGGTGACGAACAGGTCGTCGCCGCAGATCAGCGTCCGGTCGCCGACCCGGTCGGTCAGCTCCGCGAACGCCTCGTAGTCGTTCTCGTCGAGGGGGTCCTCGACGTACGCGAGGTCGTACTCGTCGACGAGGCCGGCGACGTACTCGACCTGCTCGTCGGTCGACTTGGTCTCGTCGCCGTACACGTACGCCTCGGAGTCGTCGTCGTACAGCTCGGCGGCGGCCATGTCGAGGCCGAAGCGGATCTCGAAGCCCACCTCGTCCTCGACCAGTTCGACCGCCTCTTCGACGACCTCGAACGCCTCCGCGTCCGAGATCGGGGGCGCCCACGCGCCCTCGTCGCCCTTCGCCGCGGGCACGCCGCGCTCGTCGAGCACGTCCGCGACCGCCGCGTGGACCGCGGCGTTCGCGAAGACGGCCTCCGAGACGCTCGGCGCGCCGACGGGGGCCGCGAGGAACTCCTGGATGTGGGTCGCCTCCTTGGCGTGCTCCCCGCCGCCGACGACGTTGCCGAGCGGGACCGGGAAGTTGCCGCCGCGGAACGCGCCCCCGAGGTGCTGGTACAGCGGCGCACCGAGCACGTCGGCGGCGGCCTTCGCGGTCGCCATCGAGATCGCGACGGCGCTGTTGGCGCCGATCGCGGAGAAGTCGTCCGTGCCGTCGGCCGCGCGGAGCGCGGCGTCGACGGCGCGCTGGTCGCCCGCGTACAGCCCCTCGAGACGGGGGACAGCGTGTTCGCGGGCCTTCGCGATCGACTCGCTCGCGGGGAGCTCGATCGCCTCGTACTCGCCGGTGGACGCCCCGCTGGGCGCCGCGCCGCGGCCGAAGCCGCCGGACTCGGTGAGCACGTCGGCCTCGACCGTGGCGTTCCCGCGGGAGTCGAGCACGCGACGCAGCGAGACGCTGGTGATGCGGGTCATCAGTTGGACTCCCTCCGGACCGTGAACGGGAGCACGCCCGCGTCGTACTCCTCCGCGGCGACGAGGATGGGCTCCGTCTGGTCCGTGTCGATCAGCACGGGCGCCCCGTACGACACCTGCAGCGCTCGCGCGCCGAGGATGCGTGCCTTCTCGTATCGATTGTATCGCTGTGTTGACATTGTTACTGGTACGGGGAGACGACGTCGACGAGGTCGCGATGGCTGACCATCATCCGGCGGCAGCAGTGCCGGTCGACCCCGAGTTCGTCGAGCACGTCGCCCGGGTCCTCTTCGCCCTCGCGGGCGCGCTCCTTGAACTCCTCCCAGTGTTCACCGATGACGTTGCCGCACGTGAAGCACCGGACGGGAATCATCATGACTGGATCACCTCAGCGGTAGGACTTCTGGTAGCGGGCACGCGCGCCGGGTCCGCCCCACTTCTTGGGTTCGGACTGGCGCACGTCGTTGACCAGCAGCGTGCGGTCGAAGCTCATGTACGCGTCGCGCAGCTCGGCGTCGCCGAGGTGCTGGACGAGACCGCGCGCGATGGCGGTCCGCGTCGCGTCGGCCTGGCCGCTGAAGCCGCCGCCCTCGACGTTGATGTCGATGTCGACGCCGTCGCGGAGCTCCTCGCCCGCGATGCGGAACGGCTCCAGCATCTTGAGCCGCGCCTGTTCCGGTTCCACCAGCTCGACTGGCTGGGAGTTGATACGAACGCGACCCTCGCCGTCGCGCACGGTGGCGCGGGCGACGGCCGTCTTCTTCTTGCCTGAGGTGTTAGTTACCATGTGACGTTGGCTCCCAGAGACTCGGAGATCTCCCCGAGCGTCGTGAACTTGATGTTCGAGAGGCGGTCGAGCGAGGTGCCGTCGAGGACGACGGTCTCGGCGTCCTCGTCGCGTTCGTAGGGGTTGCCCACGTAGACGCGGACGTTCGAGAACGCCTCGCGGCCGTCCTCCGTCTTGTACGGCAGCATGCCGCGGATGGCGCGCTTGAAGATCCGGTCGGGGCGCTTGGGGTAGTACGGCCCGCTGTCGGAGCCGAGCTCCGCGCGGGTGTGGTACGTCTCCATCGTCGCCTCTTCGTTGCCGGTGATGACCGCGTGTTCGGCGTTGACGACGGCGACCGTCTCGCCGTCGAGGACGCGCTGGGCGACCTTCGACGAGACGCGGCCGAGGATGCAGTCGCGGGCGTCGACGACGACGTCCGCGTCTATCTTCGCGAGACTCATCGGATCACCCGGACGTCGCTCCCTTCGGGGTTCTGTTGTACGAACTGTTCTAGCGACACCGCTTCGCCGGCCTGATCGATCTTCGTGCGGGCGGTGCCCGAGAAGTCGACGGCGGCGACGGTGACGTTCTTTTCGAGCACACCGCTGCCCAGCACCTTGCCGGGGACGACGACCGTCTCGTCTTCCTGAGCGTACCGTTCGATGCGGCCCAGGTTGACCTCAGCGTGCGTGCGCCGTGGCTTCTCCAGTCGGTCGGCGACGTCCTGCCACACGTTGGCACCGGAGTCGCGCGAGACCGACTTCAGATCGGCGATGAGGTTCTGTAGTTTCGGATTCGTCTTGCTACTCATAGCTGTCCCTCCTGAAGTGGAGAGTTAGTGAAAACGGAGTGCAGGGAGCAGGATTTGAACCTGCGGACCTCTACAGGACAGCGCCCTGAACGCTGCGCCGTTGGCCTGGCTTGGCTATCCCTGCGTGCACTCCTGCGTAACCCGGCTCCCTTCAAACCACTTTCGGTCCCGCCGTCGGAACGACCCGACTCGAGTCCGAGGCGATCCGACGCGGCGTCGGATCGGGCAGCGGCGCCGCGGCTCCGTGCAGGGGCGAGCGCCGGCCGCGTGGTCTGAAGGTCCGTCATTACGTTAGACCGCGACTTTCGTCTGTAGTTCGTCCGCGCGCTCCTCGATGGAGTCGATCGCGCGGAGCAGCAGTTCCTCGACGCTGAACGACCCGTCCGTCTCGATGTGGAAGACGAACGCGCCGGGGACGTCCTCGATCGCGACCTCCTTGCCGGGGAACCGCTCCGAGAGGTCGTTGTCGAACTCGTCGGTGAGCTCTATCGAACCGTCGGGCGCCTCGATGACGCCGCGGAGGATCCGCGGCTCGTCGTCGTCGAGCTCGCCGAGGTCGCCCTCGACCGAGACGCGCTGGAGGTGGCGGTAGCCGACGGAGACGCCGCCCTGGTGTTTGGCGTGCTCCTTGCCGGTGTTCAGCACCGCGTCCGCCTCGAACTCCAGCCGCTGTCCCTCCTTCAGCTCGATGATCGGCACGTTCTCGTCGGCGACTCCGACGAGCGGGTCCGCGCTCTCGATGTCGCCGGAGTACGCCGTCCCCGGTCCCTCGACGTCGAGCGCGAGGGTGACCTCGTCGCCGACCTCGAAGTCGTCGAGCGGCGTCGTCAGGGGCACCAGCCCCAGCCGAAGCCCGATCATCTCGTCGAACATGACGGAGGAGTTCTCGACGAACCGGACGGTGTCGATCGAGAACGTCGGGACGTCGGCGATCATCGCGCGGCGGATGCCGTTCGCGAACGCCGGGGTGAGCCCGCGGATAAGCACCCGCGCGCTGCGTTCGTCCCGTTCGACGTACTGAACGTCGAAGTCGTCTTCCGTCATGTCAGACTCGCTTGTTCTTTGGCGCCTTCGTCCCGTCGTGCGGGATGGGCGTGACGTCCTCGATCCGGCCGATCTCGACGCCCGCTCGCGAGAGCGCGCGGATCGTCGCCTGCGCACCGGGACCGGTGGACTTGTTGAGGTTGCCGCCGGGGCCGCGCACGCGAACGTGCACGCCCTCCAAGCCGGCGTCCTTGACGCGCTCGGCGACGACCTCCGCCATCTGCATGGCGGCGTACGGCGACGCCTCGTCGCGGTTCTGCTTCACCACGGTTCCGCCGGACGACTTGGCGATCGTCTCGGCGCCCGTCTCGTCGGTGACCGTGATGAGCGTGTTGTTGAACGACGCGTACACGTGGGCGATGCCCCACTTTCCGTCCTCGGATTCACTCATGATTGGTTACTCCTGTGACTCCGCGCGCTCGGGGTGGAGATCGTCCGCGAGCGGGCTCGTCTCGTCGAAGGCGATGGCGCCTTCGTCGTCCACGTCGACCTTCACCGAGGGACGCGTGACGCGAGCGCCGTTGACGGTGATGTGGCCGTGGACGATGAACTGGCGGGCCTGCTGCGTCGAGGACGCGAACCCCTGCCGGTAGGCGACCGTCTGGAGACGGCGCTCGAGCAGGTCGGTCACGTCCAGCGAGAGGACCGCGGAGATGTCGTCGTTGTCGCTGAGGATACCGATGCGGCGGAGTCGCGCAACGAACTCCGCACCGGCATCCTGGGCGACGTCGACGTCACCCTGGGCCTCGCCGAGCAGGCGACGCGCCTCGCGTCGCATGCTGCGCAGCTCGGACTGGGCGCGCCAGAACTCCTCTTTGTTCTTCAGGCCGTACCGCGAGAGGAGGTCGGACTCCTCGGCGATGCGCTCGCCCTGGTACGGATGATTCGGCGTCTCGTAGCCCTTCGTGTTCTTACCGGTGCTCATTCCTCGTCACCCGCTTCGTCTTCCGCCATCTCCTCGCGGATCTCCTCGACGTTGACGCCGATGGTGCCCTCGGACCGACCCGTGGACTTCGTGCGCTGGCCGCGTACCTTCTGGCCGCGCTTGTGGCGAACGCCCTTGTACGATTCGATGACTTTCATCCGGTTGATGTCGTGACGGCGCTTCTCCTGGACGTCGGTGCCGACCAGGTGCGTCGTCTCTCCGGAGTAGAAGTCGTTCTGTCTATTCGTCATCCACGACGGGACGTGGTCTTCGAGGTTCTCGGCGATGTCGACCACCGCGTCGATGTCGCCCTCGTCGAGGAGACCGAACGTGGCGTTGCGATCCACGTCGGCCTTCTCGGCGACCAGCCGCGCCGTGCGCGTGCCGATGCCGTCGAGTTCGGACAGGCTTCGCTCGACCGTCTTCGTCCCGTCGAGGTCCGCGCCCCCGATCCGGACGAAGTACTGGAGGTCTTCCTCCTCCTCCGGCGAGTCGTCCTGTGATTCTTCCGTGCTCATGTGTTGGTTGTGGTGAGCCCTACCGGCGCGAATCCGGCGGTGCTCGGTCCGTTCGAGCGTTGCGGCGGGGATTCGAACCCCGGAGGCAGTGACGCCACAGAGTTAGCAACCCTGCGCCTTGGGCCAGGCTTGGCTACCGCAACTCGCGTCGTATCGTCGCCCTCGTGGACTCGGGACCCGGCGCCCCTGCAGTTCGTGCATCCGTACGGTCCCGCTTTCGCTACTTAAACATCACGGAAGGGCGGAGCGAATGCGCCCGGTTCGCACGGGTGTGAGAGGGTATCACGGTGGAACGGGGAGTCGCCGAGTCTGTCGCGGTCGGGCGGCTCCTTCCGGTCGCGACCGTGCGGCACCGTCCGGTGGAGGTCGTCGACCGCGCGCCCCGGGGGTTCCGTTTGGCGTACTGTTTAGTGGATGCCGCGGGTGCATCGACGCATGAAGGCCGTCCAGTTCGGTTCCCACGGCGACCGCGACGTGATCGAGTACGGCGAGTTCCCCGACCCGGAGCCCGACCGCGGCGAGGTCGTCGTCGACGTCAAGGCGGGCGCGCTCAATCACCTCGACATCTGGACCCGTCGCGGCCTGCCCGGTGTCGACCTGGAGATGCCCCACATTCCCGGCAGCGACGCGGCCGGCGTCGTTGAGGCGGTCGGCGAGGGCGTGACGCGGTTCGAGCCCGGCGACCGCGTCGCCGTGAGCGCCGGCGTCTCCTGCGGCGAGTGCGAGTTCTGCCGCCACGGCGAGGAGTCGCTGTGCCCCTCGTTCCACATCATCGGGGAGCACGTCCGGGGCGTCCACGCCGAGAAGGCGACCGTCCCGAGCGAGAACCTGGTCCCCGTCCCCTCGGGCGTCGACTGGGAGGTCGCCGGCTCCGCCTCGCTCGTCTTCCAGACCGCCTGGCGGATGCTCCAGACCCGCGCGGACATCGAGGCGGGAGAGAAGGTGCTCGTGCTCGGCGCCTCCGGCGGCGTCGGCCACGCCGCGGTCCAGATCGCCGACCACGCGGGCTGTGAGGTGTTCGCGACCGCCTCCAGCGAGGAGAAGCTCTCGCACGCCGAGGCGTGCGGCGCCGATCACGTCATCGACTACGAGGCGAACGACTTCGCCGAGGAGATCGCGGGGCTCACCGGCCGCCGGGGCGTCGACGTCGTCGTCGACCACGTCGGCGAGGCGACCTACCCGAACTCCCTGAAGTCGATGGCGAAGGGCGGCCGGCTGGTCACCTGCGGGGCGACGACCGGACCGAACCCGGACGCGGAGCTCAACCGCATCTTCTGGAACCAGCTCTCCGTCATCGGGTCGACGATGGCGACGCCCGGCGAGGTCGACGACGTCCTCGAACTCGTCTGGGACGGCACCTTCGACCCGGCCGTCCGCGAGACGCTTCCGATGAGCGAGGCCGCGCGCGCCCACGAGATGATAGAGAACCGTGAGGGCTTTGGCAAAGTAGTGATTAAACCGGACAGTGAGCTCTGAGACCGACGCGGACGGGAGCACGGGCGGCTACGTCCACGTCCCCGACTCCGAGACCGACGGCGAAGGCGAGGGCGCCGTGGGCGTCGCCGACCCCGCCGCGTCGGAACCGGGCGCGGGCGATCCGGGGACCGACGAGCCGACCGCCGACGGCTTCGGCCGACGGGGATGGGCCCTGACGGCCGTCCTGTTCACCTGCGTCCTCGTCATCCCCGGCGTCATCTACCTCTACCCGTACGCCGCGGGCTGGTTCGGGCTCCCATTCTTCGCGACGTACCTCGCGCTCCCGCTCGTCCCCGCGGTCCTGCTCGGGCTGGTCGCCGTCTGGTCGATGACCGCGGCGACGCGAGACCGGTAGCGAGGGCGACGCGATCTCCCGACGGCGCCGGCCGCGAGCGCCGAACGACAACCGTTTTGAACGACACCCGCGCAGTAGCGATATGTTGATCACCGTCTCCGGCCCGCCGGGCAGCGGGAAGAGCACGAACGCCGCGGGACTCGCCGGTCGACTCGGCTTAGAGCACGTCTCCGGCGGCGACATCTTCCGCGAGATGGCGGCCGACCGCGACATGACGCCGGTCGAGTTCAACGAGTTCGCGGAGGAGGACCCGCAGTTCGACCGCAAGCTCGACCGGCGCCTCCGGGAGATCGCGACGACCCGCGACGAGTTGGTCCTGGAGTCGCGGCTCGCCGGGTGGCTCGCCGCCGATCACGCCGACTTCCGGTTCTGGTTCGACGCCCCGCTCTCGGTCCGCGCCGAGCGGATCGCCGACCGGGAGTCGAAGCCCGTCGACCGCGCGAGGACCGAGACGAGGCGTCGCGAGGACTCCGAACGCAAACGGTACGGGGAGTTCTACGGCATCGACATCGACGACCTCTCCATCTACGACGCCGCGTACAACACCGCCCGCTGGAGCCCCGACAGCTTCCTCGACGTGCTCGTCGCCACCGTCGAGGCGTACGACCCCGATGACGACGAGGGGAAGGCGCCCATCGAGGGCGTGACCTACGACTTCTGAGCCGCGACCGCACGCAATCTCCCAATGACCGACACAGCCGACGACACACCCGATCCCGCGGACGACCCCCTTCGGGCACCGCCCGGCGAGCGCACGGTGCCCGAGCTGCTCCGATTCGGCGTCGTCAACGTCGACAAACCCGCAGGCCCGTCTTCCCACCAGCTCTCGGCGTGGGTGCGCGACGCGATCAACGACGCCCTCGCCGCGCTCGATCCCGAGGGCGAGCCGATCGACGGCGTCGCCCACGCCGGCACCCTCGACCCGAAGGTCACCGGCTGTCTGCCGACGCTCACCGGCGACGCGACGAGGGCGGCGCAGGTCTTCTTGGAGGGGACGAAAGAGTACGTCGCCGTCCTCGAGCTCCACGGGTCGCCCCCGAGCGACTTCCGCGAGGTCGTCGGCGAGTTCGACGCGCAGATCTACCAGAAGCCGCCGCGGAAGAGCGCCGTGACCCGCCGGCTCAGGACTCGAACGATCCACGACCTCGACGTCCTCGAAGTCCGGGACCGGCAGGCGCTCCTCCGTATCCGGTGTGAGTCGGGGACGTACGTCCGGAAGCTGTGTCACGACGTCGGCCTCGCGACGGGAGTGGGCGCCCACATGGGCCACCTCCGCCGGACCGCCACCGACCCGTTCGACGACGGCGACCTCCACGCGCTCCAGGACCTCGTCGACGGCCTCGCGTGGGCTCGTGAGGGCGACGAGTCGCTGCTCCGCGAAGTCGTCCGGCCGGCGGAGGACGCCCTGGTCCACCTCCCGTCGGTGACGGTCGCGCCGTCGGCCGCGCGGAACGTCGCCACCGGCGCGCCGGTGTACGCGCCCGGCGTCATCGACGCGGACGCGGACGCCCGATCGATAGACCCGTCGGCGGGATCCGACGACCGGCCGCTCGTCGCGTGCCACACGCCCGACGGCGTCGCGGTCTGTCTCGGCCGGCTCGTCGGCGACCCCGACGCCGAGTCCGGCGTCGTCGTCTCGCTGGAACGCGTGCTTTTATAATCGCGCCGTCGCGGGTCGGGGTATGGACGAGAGCGAAGGGAGCGGGCCCGACGGCGACGATTCCGAGGACGGCGACTCCGGTGAGCGCGGCGGTCGACCGGTCTCCCTCGGCACCGCGAGCGCCGCCCCGGGCGAGGTCGCCCGGGGGTGGTTCGAGGTCGCGGAGCTGCCGACGGGCGCCGCCGAGCGGCTCCCGGTCGTCGTCGCGAACGGGTCGGGAGACGGGCCCGTGCTGTGGCTCACCGGCGGCGTCCACGGCGACGAGGCGACCGGCGTCGCCGTCGTGCAGGACGCCATCGCGACGCTCGCAGAGGACGCCCTCGCGGCGCTCGCCGGCGCGGTCGTCGCGGTGCCGGTCGTCTCGCCCGCCGGTCTCAGACGGAACTCGCGCCACACGTACTACGACGACGAGGACCCGAACCGTCACTTCCCGGACGCCGACGCGGAGTCCGCGCGGCCGCCGAAGCTACAGGAGCGGATCGACGCCAGGCTGTACGCCGCGATCACGGGCGAGACGGTCGAGGGCGCCGTCGAGGGTCCGGCGAGCGCGGGCCGCGACGGGTCGGACCGCGAGCCGGTCGACCCCCCGGTCGCGGAGCCCGCGGGAACGGGCGTCGTCGCCGACGCCCTGATCGACTGTCACACCGCGGGCGTCGCCAGCGAACCGTTCGCGATCCGCGACCGCGTGCTGTACGGGGAGCGCCGCAGCGAGGACGACGCGGTCGCGCTCTCGGACGAGCTCGGGCGGCTCGTCGACGCCTTCGGCTTCCCGACGCTGCGCGAGTACCCGGCCGCGGAGTACGTCGAGGAGAACCTGCAGCGCTCGACCGCGGGCGCCGTGCTCAACGAGGCCGGAATCCCGGCGTTCACCGCGGAACTCGGCGCGCACAGCGTCGTCGACGACGCGCTCGTCGAGGCCGGCGTCGCGGGGGTGTTCGCGGTCGCGGTCGAGATGGGGATCCTCGCGGCCGAGGACGTTCCGGACTCCGTGGGGAGGCCGATCGACCGCCCCACCCCCGCGCCGGTCGAGTTCCCGGTCCGTCGCTTCCGCGGCCCGACGACCGACGTCTCCGGGCTGATCCGTCACCGCGTCGCCGCGGGCGACGCGTTCGCCGGGGGCGACGTCCTCGCCGACGTGGTCTCGGCGACCGGTGAGCGCCGCGGGACCGTCCGCGCCGACCGCGACGGCTACGTGCTCGGCCGCGCCGAGGGATTGGCGGTCTACGAGGGCGACCCGATCGGGAACCTCGCGGTACGCGACGACGGCGACCTCGTGGTCCCGCGCGAGGACGACGACGAGTGAAGCGAAGTCCTTAATTACCGCACTCTCATTTCTCCGCGTGCAGACAGGGACCGTGGGGTAGTGGTATCCTATGCGGATGGGGTCCGTATGACCTGAGTTCGACTCTCAGCGGTCCCACTTCGACTTCTCAAACAGTTAGCGGCGCCGCTGTCGCCGAGAGGCCCTCTCAGACCCCTTCCACGAGCCGGTCCAGCTGTTCGGGCGGCACCGCGCCCCGGGCCGTGCGTCCGTCCTACCTGAACGTCGGGACGCCGGAGACCGCCGCGTCCCGCGCGTCGGAGAAGTCGCTCCGGAGCCGGTCGCGCCGCTCCTCGTCGGCGATCGCGGTCCGTATTTCGTCGGCGTCCAGCCCCGCGTCCTCGGCGAGGTCGGCCAGCACGTCGGCGTCGCCGATGTCCCGTCCGTCTACCCAGAGCGCCTCGAATATCGCCTCGTCGAAGTCGGGCCACCGGTCCCGGCGCTCCTCGCTCACGTGCAGCGAGGCGACCTGCGCGTCGAACGAGTCCACGCGCTCGGGGAGGTCGTCGAGGTCGAGCATCGCCTCGGCGTCGTACCGATCTCGGAGGCGGTCCACGTCCCGTCGGACCCGCTCGAAGTACTCGTCGTCTTTCCCCGTCGTCGATCGAGTGGATGACCTCGCCATCGGGACCGCGCTTGTGCCCCCGGCGGTCGTACGGGTGCCAGTCGATATCGAGATCGCGCTCCCGCGTCTCCCGGTACGCCGCCAAGGACCGGCGCCCGAGGTAGCAGAACGGGCAGACGTAATCCGACTAGATCGTGACGACGGCCTCGTCCGAACTCATTACCGCGGGCGGTCGGGTGCCGACTGAATTCCGGTACCGGAGGGTCCGACCGGACCCGTTACGACAGGAAGTCGGTCAGGTGCTCGGTGAACGCGGCGGGCCGGTCCTCCGGGACCCAGTGGTTGGCCTCGAGGCCGACGAGTTCGCAGGAGTCGATATCGGCTTCGAGCCGCTCGGCCCACTCGATCGGTTGGAACTCGTCTTCCGTCCCCCACAACAGGAGCGTGTCGGCGGTCACGTCTCGGGGGTCGATCTCCGTCGTGTGGCTGGTGTTCGTCGCGCTCGCGTTGCGGACGACGCTCGTGACGCCCTCCTCGCTGGCCCACGGCGCCGTCATTCCCTCGAGGAACGCCTCGTCGTGGTCGTCGCCGAGGAGCGTGTCCCGAAACAGCGCGTCGAGCATCCCCTGCAGCTCCTCAACGCTCGTCTCCCGTGCCGTCTCGGGGAGGCCGAGGTCGGTGATCGTCCCGATCGGCCACGAGTCGTAGGCGACGGAGTTCGACAGCACCAGCCGGTCGACGGCGTCCGGGGTCCGCACCGCGTAGCGCAGCCCGACGCCGCCGCCGAGGTCGTGGCCGACGAAGTCGATCGCGTCGAACCCGAGTTCGTCGACGAGCCCGCGGACTGCGAGCTCTTGGGCGCGAATCGGCCGGTCGAACCCGTCGCGCATCGCCGACCCGCCGTAGCCGATCATGTCCGGTGCGATCGCGCGCCGCTCGGTCGCGATCGCCTCGAACTGGTCGCGGAAGAGGTACGAGTTCGTCGGGATCCCGTGGAGGAACACGACCGGATCCCCCGTCCCCTCGTCTCGGTACGCCATCTCGACCTCGTGGTCGTCGACCGCGACGGTCGTCCGCTCCTGTGCGTCCGTCCAGTCGGCGTACGTCGTCGTCATCGCGGTTTCACCTCCGTGGGGGTTCGGCCCAATGGGAGAAATGCGTGGTGCGTAGTAGCAGCGATACGCACAACCGGGCGGAGCGCGAGCGGGGACGCCGTCGCCCCGGGGAAGCGCCCACCGCCTCCCACCGCTCCGGAACCACTAAACGCCGCACCGACCTACCGCGGGTAATGGCTGATTGGACGGAGAAGTACCGCCCGAGCACCCTCTCGGAGGTCCGCGGCAACGACAAGGCCCGTGACGCGTTCGCGGAGTGGGCTCGCTCGTGGGACGACCACCGCGAGGCCGTCGTGCTCCACGGGAGCCCGGGCGTCGGGAAGACGAGCGCGGCCCACGCGCTGGCGAGCGACATGGGCTGGGAGACGGTCGAACTGAACGCCTCGGACCAGCGCACCGCCGACGTCATCGAGCGCTTCGCGGGGCGGGCCGCCCGCAACGCCACCCTCGGCGGGAGCGCGGCCGGCGGCGGCGCGACCGGCGGGGACACGGCCTCCCGCCAGCTCGTCATCCTCGACGAGGCCGACAACATCCACGGCAACTACGACCGCGGCGGCGCCTCGGCGATCACGAAGCTCGTCAAGGAGTCGGGCCAGCCGATCGTCCTCATCGCCAACGACTACTACGACATGGCGCGCGGGCTGCGCGACGCCACTCAAGAGATCGAGTTCCGCGACGTCTCCGCGCGCTCCATCGTTCCCGTCCTCCGCGACGTCTGTCGCAAGGAGGGAATCGAGTTCGAGTCCGACGCGCTCGAGCGGATCGCCGAGCGGAACCGCGGCGACCTCCGCGGCGCGATCAACGACCTGCAGGCGGCCACGGAGGGGCGGGACTCGATCGCGATCGAAGACGTGGTCACCGGCGACCGCGACAAGGCGCTCGGGCTGTTCCCGTTCCTCGACGCGGTCCTCAAAGAGGAGTCGGCGGAGGAGGCGCTGCAGTCGGCGTACGCCGTCGACGAGACCCCCGACGACCTCACGAAGTGGATCGAGAACAACGTCCTCGACGTGTACGAGCCGTCGGAGGCGGTCCGGGCGTACGACTTCCTCGCGAACGCCGACGTGTGGCTGGGTCGCGTGCGCGCCACGCAGAACTACACCTACTGGCGCTACGCGACCGACAACGCGGCCGCCGGGGTCGCCGCCGCCCGCGACGGGGAGAAGGGCGGGTGGACCCGCTACGGTCGCCCGCAGTTCTGGAGCTCCTCGGACGCGACCGCCGACGAGGTGGTCGGACAGATCGCGGCCGCCAGCGGCTGCAGTATCGCCACCGCTCGCCGCGAGGTGCTCCCCTTCTTGCAGACGGTCACGCACCACTGCAAGCCGCGCGAGCTGACGGTCGCGATGGCGGCGGCCTACGACCTCGACGAGGCGGGCGTCGCCTTCGTCACCGGCTCCGGCGAGTCGACCAACAAGGTCGCGTCGATCGTCGAGGACGCGCAGGCGCTCCGCGAGGTCGGATGGAGGACCACGCGAAGGCGCGTTTCGCCGGCGGCGCGCGGGCGGCGGAGGCGAACCGAGCCGACCGGGCCGCGGCGCCGCCGCGCGAAGGGCCGGCCCCCGGCGCGAGCGGCGGGACCACTGACGACGCGGCCGGGGGCGACCTCAGTCACGCCGGCGACGCCGGACGCGACGGCGGCGACGGAGACGAAGAGGACGACGGACAGGCCGGGCTGAGCGACTTCTTCTGAGCACGCCGTCGCCGCTCGCGGCGCTACGTCGGCGGCGAGCCGCCCGGTTCGGTGGCGACGCTCTCCCGGTCCGACTCCGTCGAGTCGACCTCGTCGACGCTCTCGACGCCCGCGAACTCGAACCGCGCCCCGCCCGCTCGGCCCTCGGTCACGGACACCGACCAGCCGTGGGCCTCCGCGATCCGTTCGACGATCGCGAGCCCGAACCCGGTGCCGTCGTCAGCCGTCGTGTGGCCGGGCTCGAAGACGGACTCGCGCTCCGAGGGGTCGATTCCGGGGCCGTCGTCCGCGACGTAGAACCCGTCCGAGAGAACCCCGACGAGGACCCGGAGCGACCCGTCCGCCGGTTCGACGCTCCCGCTCGTCGCGTCGCCGACGTCCGCGTCGCCCTCGCCGGACACCTCGCCGGGCGAGCAGTCGTCGGACGCCCCGTGTTCGATCGCGTTGCGGAAGAGGTTCTCCAACGCCTGTCGGAGTCGGCTCCGGTCGCACTCGACCGTCGGAAGCGGGTCCTCGACGACGAGCGCGGCCTCGGGGCCGGCTCCGACCGTCCGCCACGCGGCGTCCACGACCGCCCGGAGGTCGACCGTCGCGGTCTCCTCGACGGTGTGTCCCTCGCGGGCGAGCGCCAGGAGGTCGGAGATGAGGTCGTCCATCCAGTCCAGCGCCTCGTGGGCTCGGTCGAGTCGCTCGTCGGCCGCCTCGCCCTCGAACTCCTTCGCCAGTTCGACGTTCCCGACGGCGACCGAGAGCGGGTTCCGGAGGTCGTGGGAGACGACGCTGGCGAACTCCTCCAGGCGCTCGCGCTGTCGCTCCAGCCGGCGGCGACGCTCGTCTCCCTCGCCGGCGGGGAGGAGGTAGCCGACGACGTCGCCGTCCCCGTCGCGGCGTCCGCACTCCCGGACCCACAGGGGGCCGTCGCCGGTCGCGAGGCGGTATGTGACGTCGACGTCCCCGCCGTCGAGCGCCGACCGGAGGCGCTGACGGTCCGCCTCGGCCGTCGCCTCCAACCAGCCGGTCCGTGGGAGGGCGTCGACGTCCAGCCGCGACTCGCCGCCGGCTTCGACGACGAATCGGTCCGGATCGCCGTTGGGGCGTCGATAGGCGACGCCCGGTCGGCGCTCCATCGGTAGTGACACGTTTCGATCGCTATCGTATAGGATATTAAACCTTACTTAACTATCAGTTGTCTGACTGTCGGTATCAATCTCGGTTCGTATGAAATCAAGGCGTAACGTGGCGAAAATAGCATTTTACCCCGATTTATTGACATCCGCAGCAAGCAGATCGGACTTTTATATCAAGTAGAAAATGCGTGTCTGACGGTGTAAATTGGGGGTATCCGGAGCTATCCGAGCCGACCCGAGGCGCCGCCCCCGGTTCGGGGCTATCCGAGGCCGGGAGGGTTTACCACGCTCCGTCTCCTCTCGACGGCTATGCGCGCGGCGATCCTTCGCGAGTACGGCGAACCGCTGGCGGTCCGCGAGGTGCCCGCCCCCGAACCCGGACCCGACGAGGCGGTGGTCCGCGTGGCGGCCTGCGGCGTCTGTCGGAGCGACTGGCACGCCTGGATGGGCCACGGCGAGTGGGCCGACGACCGCGTCCCGCGCGGGCAGGTGCTCGGCCACGAACCCGCGGGCGAGGTGGTCGCAGTCGGAACGTCCGTCGACCGCTTCGAGCCCGGCGACCGCGTCGTCGTCCCCTTCTCGCTCGGCGACGCCACGTGCCCGTACTGCCGCCGGGGGGCCGGCAACGTCTGCGCCGACGGGCGGGCGCTCGGCTTCGAGGCGGACGCGCCGGGCTCGTTCGCGGAGCGGGTCGCCGTCCCCGCCGCCGACTACAACCTCGTCGAGCGCCCCCCGTGGCTCGACGCGACCGCCGCGGCCGCGCTCGGCTGCCGGTACATGACCGCCTACCACGCGCTCGCCGAACGGGCGGGGTTGTCCGGCGGCGACGCCCTCGCGGTCCACGGCTGCGGCGGGGTCGGGCTCTCGGCGGTCCAGATCGGCGACGCCCTCGGCGCCCGCGTCGTCGCCGTCGACGTCGACGACGACGCGCTCTCGCTCGCGAGCGACATCGGCGCCGACGCCCTCGTGAACGCGGCCGACGCTCCCGACGTCGAGGCCGACGACTCCGTCCCGGACCGGGTCAGGGACCTCACTGACGGCGGCGCCGACGTCTCCGTCGACGCGCTCGGGATCGCCGAGACCTGCCGCAACTCGGTCCGCTCCGTTCGGCCCCGCGGGACCCACGTCCAGGTGGGACTGACCACCGAGGCCGAGCGCGGCGAGGTGTCGCTCCCGACCGACTGGATGACCCGCTGGGAGGTGTCGTTCGTCGGTTCTCGTGGCATGCCGCCGACGAGCTACGACGACCTGTTCGCGCTCGTCGAGGCGACCGATGTCGACCCCGGCGCGCTCGTGAGCGACGAGATCGCGCTCTCTGCGGTCCCGGACCGGCTCGCCGCGCTCGGCGAGTACGACGTGCACGGGGTCGAGGTCGTCACCGACTTCGAGGGGTAGGCCGTGCGCGCGGCCGTCAGCGCCTCACTCCTCCCGTTCGACGCCCAGCCCGGGAATGGCGACCGCTCCCTCGACGCGAGCCATCAGCTTCGACGCGGTGAGCACGAGCGCGAGGTACGTCACGCCGGTCACGACGAAGATGAGCGTGTACCGGAACGTCTCGGAGGCGATCTGGTCGGCCCGGTAGTACAGCTCCGGCACCGTGATGAACGCCGCCAGCGACGAGTACTTGATCAGGTAGACGAACTCGTTGGTCCACGACGGGATCGCGTAGCGGAGCCCCTGCGGGAGCACCACGTAGTAGATCGTCTCCAGCTTCGAGAGCCCGATCGCGCGGCCGGCGGTGATCTGGCCCTCCTCGACGCTCTCTAAGGCGCCGCGGATGTACTCCGCCTGGTAGGCGGCGCCGTTGAGCGTGAACCCGAGGATCGCCACCCACACCACGTTCCGCGGGAAGACGCCCGAGAGCGCGCCGGGAACGTAGCTCGCGAGGTTGAGCCCGTAGTAGAGCACGAACAGCTGGGCCAGCAGGGGCGTCCCGCGCAGCAGCTCGGTGTACCCGAGCGAGAGCCACGAGGAGAACCGACCGTACACCCGCGCCACGGCCAGCGGGACGGCGATGAAGAACCCGAGGACGAGGCTCACGGCGGTGATAACGACCGTGAGCCACGTCCCCCGCGCGAGGTCCGGGGAGAGCTCCACGACGAACGCGGCGTCGCTCGCGTAGGCCGCGAGCCCGGGGAGCGCGGCGAGCGTCGCCTCCACCGCTCCCGCCGGAACGAGCGGCTGCCCGACCGGAACGAGAACGCCGCCGAGCCACCGGTTGACCCAGCTGACGACGAGCCAACCCCAGAACAGCGCGCCGGCGGCGACGAGGAGGAGCCGACCGACCGCGCGGTCGGCGGCGGCCACGCGTTCCCGGACCGTCGCGGGTCTCGTCGCGCTCGCCATCAGTCGTGACTCTCGATCCGTTCGAGGAAGCGGCCGGTCCGCTCCTTCTCGGGTCGTTCGAACAGCTGTTCGGGCGGCCCGCGCTCGACGACGTGGCCCTCGTCGAGGAACACGATCTCGTCGGCCACCTCGCGGGCGAAGCTCATCTCGTGGGTGACGACGAGCATCGTCATCCCCTCGTCGACGAGCCCGTGCATCACCTCCAGCACCTCGCCGATGAGCTCCGGGTCCAGCGCGCTCGTCGGCTCGTCGGGCAGCATCAGCTTCGGCTCCATCGCCAGCGCGCGGGCGATGCCGACCCGCTGCTGCTGCCCCCCGGACAGCTCGGCGGGGTAGGAGTCCATCTGGTCGGCGAGCCCGACGCGGTCGAGCTGCGCGGCCGCCCGTTCCCGGGATTCGGACTCAGAGAGCCCGAGCACGCGGCGGGGACCGAGCGCGACGTTGCCGCGCGCGGTTAAGTGCGCGAACAGGTTGAACCCCTGGAACACCATGCCGACCTCTCTGCGGAGGTCGTCGACGTCGATGTCCGGCGAGAGCACCTCTTCCCCGTCGAGCCGGATCGACCCCTCCTGCGCCTCGGCGAGGCGGTTGACGCACCGCAGCATCGTCGACTTGCCGGAGCCGGACGGGCCGATGAGGACGGTCACGTCGCCGCGGTCCATCTCGAAGGAGACGTCGTGGAGCACCTGCTCGTCGCCGTACCACTTCGAGACGTCGGTCACGCCGAGGAAGTCGCCGTCACTCACGCCGACTCACCCTCCGGGATCGCGTAGCGGGTGCCGAGGTAATCGAGCGCGCGGTTCGTCGTGAACGTGAGGACGAAGTAGATGGCACTGATGAAGAGGATGACTTCGAGCACCGCGGTCGTCTGCTCCGAGAACAGGTCGTATCCCCGGGTCAACAGCTCCGCGAGCCCGATCGCGAAGACGATGCTCGTGTCTTTCAACACGATCGTGAACTCGTTTTGGAACCCCGGGATCGACCGGCGCAGGGCCTGCGGAACGACGACGTACCGGACGGCCTCGAACCGCGAGAGCCCGATCGAGCGGCCGGCCTCCAGCTGGCCGGCATCGACGCTCGACAGCGCCGCACGGAAGATCTGCGACTGGTAGGCCGCGCTGCGGAGGCCGAGCCCGAGTATCCCGGCGGTGACCGCGGAGGATATCGAGGCGACCCCGAGGTTGATCTGCGGGACGCCGACGACGAAGTACATCACGATGAGGATCACGACGATAGGCGTTCCTCGGAGGACGATCCCCGCGGCGTTGACGGCCCGTTCGAGGTAGCCGTCGCCGTACACCTCGACCGCGCCCGCCGGGAAGCCGACGAGGAAGCCGAGGAGGATCGAGGCGAATGTGAGCCCGATCGTCAACAGCGCGCCGACGCCGAGGTAGTCCGCGTTCCTGAAGACGAACTCCCAGTCGGCGGCCTCGCCGACGAACGGCCAGTTTAGGGCCGCGGCGCCGAGGCTCTCGACCGCGGCGAGCGCGAGCGTCCCCGCGGCAGACATCCTACTCTTGCCCGAACCAGGTGTTGGTTATCTCCTCGTACGTGCCGTCCTCCTGTACGGTCGCGAGGCCGTCGTTCAGCGCCGACTGGAGCTCCGACTCGCCCTGACGGAGGCCGAACCCGAACCGCTCGCCGGTCTCCTCGACGAACGCGACCGTCACGTCGCGGTTGGCCGCGAACGTCTCGGCGACCGGGTTGTCGACGACGACGGCGTCGATGTTGCCGTTTTCGAGGTCCTCGACGGCGAGGACGTAGCTGCCGTACGTACTGGCGTCGTCCTCGGCGATGACCCCCGGTTCGACGAGGTTCGACTGCACCTGGTCGGCACCGGTCGTCCCGGACTGCGCGCCCACGCTGACGCCCTCGAAGTCCTCCCAGCCCGACGGCTGGAAGTCGCCGCCGTCGCGCACGAGGATCGCCTGGTCCGACTCCCAGTACGGGTCGGAGAAGGCGATCGTCTCCCGACGCTCGTCGTTGATCGTCATCGCCGCCGCGATCACGTCGATCTCCTCGTTCTGCGTGAGCGCCGGGATGAGCGAGCTGAACTCGAAGGTGGCCCACTCGCCGATCTCGTACTCGGTCTCTTCGACGACCGCCTCGAGCAGATCGATGTCGAACCCGACGAGCTCGCCGTCCTGCTGCATCTCGAACGGCGGGAACCCCGGCGCGGTACCGGGCGTGATCGTGGTGCCGCTTCCGCCGTCGCCGAGGCACCCGGCGACGCCGGACAGCCCGACTGCGCTGGCGCCGCCGGTCAGCTTCAGATACGTCCGACGACTCACGTCGGTCTCCGTTCGATGTGACATACCGGTGTGAGAACGGGGACTGATTTCAACCTTTCCTCCGCGAGCGGGACGCCTCTCGTCCGCCGTCGGCCGAGTCCCGCCCGATCGATCGGGCGGGACTCGGCCGCGGAGGGGGGTCCGACGTCGGTCCGGTCAGTCGCCACCGCGGTCAGTCGCCGCCGATCGGTTCCGTCGCGGTGCCCGCGCCGTCGGCGCGCGGGCGACCCACGCCGCGCCCGCCGCGAGCGCGACCGCGACGCCCAGCGCGGCGAGATTGATCCGCTCCCAGCCCGCGGTGTACAACACCAGGTCGCGCCCGAGGAGGAGCGTCGCGACGAGCGCGGCCATCGCTCCGGCGGCGAGGAGTCGGACCGTGGCGGCCGTGGACCGACTCACGCCCGCGTAGCCCGACCGGACCGCCTCGGTGGCGAACGCGACCGTCGCGACGAGTCCGAGATGCCCCGCGAGCCCGGTCGCGTAGAAGCCGGCCTGCGCGCCCGGCGAGTACGTCACGAACGGGACCGCCCGCGAGAACACCGCGCTGGCGACGATCCCGACGAGTCCGACGGTCGCCGCGATCCGGAGGAGCCGCGCCGACCCCCGGCCGCCGCCCCAGATGGTCGTCAGTCCGAGCAGCGTGAAGATCGTCAGCGCGACGATCAGGTGGGCCGCGTGCGTCGAGACGGTGTAGCCGCCGGGGACGAGACCGCCGACGGTGACGGTGATCGCGCCGACGGTGATCTGCAGCGGGAGGATGGCTACCGCGAGCGTCGCCGCGAGACGCGTCCGGCGGTCGAAGCTACCGAGCCACGTCCAGCCGGCGGTCCCGATGATGAGGAACCCGGTGATCATCGCCCACGCCCGGTGGAACCACTCGATGAAGTCCGGGTTGATCGTCAGCGCGGGGATGAGCTGGTCGGAGCAGAGCGGCCACTGGGCCTCGCACGCCAGCCCGGAGCCGGTCGCCGCGGTGTAGACGCCGAGCGCGAACAGCGTCAGCGTCATCCCCGTCGTCGCCGCCGCGTATCGTCTGAACGTCAGCCACGCGGGCCGAAGACTCATTGATCGAGTTCGGGCGCGAGCGCACTTAGACCGTTCGGAGGCTCCACGTGGACGGGAAGACGAATCGGCCGGAAGCCGGCGCCACGATTTATAAATAGGAACGCGGTGGCGCGTGCCGAGGAGCGCCCGGAGGGCGCGACTCGCTCGCGCGAGGGAGTCGGCCGCCCGAAGCAACGCGGAGGGCGGCCGACGAGGTTGGGGAGGCGTGAGGCGGCGGTGCGGTTGCGGTCCCGCGAGCGAAGCGAGCGGGAGCACGGAAGTCGCAGCACGCGCAGCGAACGGAGTGAGCGAGCAGGACCGTCTTCCGGCGGTCGGGTGGGATTCAAAGGGGCAGTCGCGATTCTCGCGAGCAACGCGAGCGGGAAGACGGGAGACGAAGCCTCCCGGAAGGACGAAGCACGACGACGGAAGCAGCGTGGCGCTACGCGCCACGGGCAGCCGGCGGCGAAGCCGCCGCCGACACCACAGCGAGGGAGCGAGAGCGACCGAGCGAGGAGCGCAACGAGTCGCGCGAGTCCTCGCGGCTGGGGCTTTGGGGTGTCCACCGTTGATTCCAGATCAGTTGTTTATAAGTAAGCGGCTGGGGGTTCGGGAGCGTTCACCGCCCCACCGACGGAAACGATATATAAGTGAACGTTCGAACCGACGGAATCGCAGCTCCTCGTTTCGTCTTACCCCGACAGCTCTCGTTTCGCTCGCCGCGCCCGCTCGGACATCTCCTCGTTGCCCTCGACGTCGGCGAGGGTCTCGACGGCCTCCAGGTTCCGCACCGCGTCGTCGAGGAAGGAGAGCACGTCGCCGGTGTACGCGTACACCATGTAGTCGTCAGTCATCACGTCCACGATCGCCTGCGGGCCGAGCCCCTCGGCCCGAAGCTCCAGCACGTATCGCATGAACTTCTCCTCGGGACAGCCGCAGTAGGGGTTCGCCTGACAGTCGCAGTCGAGGAAGTCCTCGGCGAAGTCGAGGATGCGGTCGCGGGTCGTGGAGTCGAGCTTCGAGAGCCCGTCACCGGTGAACAGCATGTCGAGGGTCGCGCCGGCGAAGGCCCCCTTCGGGACGTTCGCCTCAAGCTGGGAGGCGAGCTGCCGGTGGTTCTTCACGTAGATCTTGTCGGTGAACGCCACGGTTATCGTGAGATACGCCGGCTGGCAGTAAAAACGTCGTGGTCGCCGTCGCCGTCGGTGAAACGGTCGTCCGAGGCCGAGCGCGGCCGGTCACCGACCCGGGTCGAGCGCGACCGATCGCCGAACGGCATCGGGTCACACGCCCGTCCGGGAGTCGTAACGGTTATTTATCAAAGCGGGGTAGATATCGACGCGTGTCCGGGTTAGGGTAGTGGACTATCCTTCAGCCTTGTGGAGGCTGAGACTCGGGTTCGATTCTCGCACCCGGACCTTCTCACGACGACCGCAGGGAGGAGTGACAAGGCCGGAAGGCGAAATTGAATCACGCGAGACGAGCGGAGCGAGTCTCGCCTCGGGTTCGATTCTCGCACCCGGACCTCCTTCAAAAAGCCACCACTGAGACAGCCGCGCGGCTAGAACCCGATAACTTCGCCGTCCTCCGGCACCAGCACGTCCTCCGTCTCCGACCGGAGCTCCTCGCGCGAGAGCAGACAGTGGTTGATCGCCTCCATGTGGACCACGGCGACCGCCGCGTCGGTGGCCTCGCGGACGGCGGCGACGTCGTCGACGCCCATCGTGATCGGCGGCCCCTGATTGAACCGCGCCTCGCCGCCGTTGAGCACGACGGCGTCCGGCTCGAACCGGTCCAGCGTCTCCGCGACCGGCTCGTACCAGACCGTGTCGCCGGCGACGTACAGCGTCTCGTCGCCGTCGAGGACGAAGCCGGAGACGGGACCCATCTTCTCGGCCAGTTCCCCGTGGCCGTGGCGACCGGGGGTCCGGTGGAGGTCGACGCCCGCGAACGACGCCGCGTCCTCGACGGGTCGCACGTCGGTGAACCCCTCGTCGACGAACGCGTCGGCCTCGCTCGGCTGGCAGAACACCGGGACGTCCGGATCGAGCGCCTCCGTCGCCGCGTCGTCGAAGTGGTCCGGGTGGCGGTGGGTGACGATCACCGCGTCGTGCGACAGGTCGACGTCGGGCATCGGGACGAGCGGGTTCGCGCGGTCGTTCGGCGTGTCGTCGATGGGCGGCAGCGCGCCCCGAGACGCGACCAGCGGGTCGACGAGGAAGGTGCTCCCGTTCACGGTCGCGAGGACGGTGGCGTTGCGGACGAGAGTGACGCTGAGGTCGGGGGCGGACATACGGGTCCGTTCGGCGAGCGCGCGGTTGTGGCTTGCGGCGGGACAACGCCCCCCGGCGGCGTCGCTCGAAGGTCCGGAGAAGCCCGAGCGCCAACCGGGCCGGCTCTGAGCGGACGGAGATGGCGCCCTCGGAGCGGGAGAACCGTCGGCCTAGCCACCGCGACGCGACCGTCAGCACCGCGTGGCCGTCGCCCGGAGTGGCGGTTCGATAGGCCGCGCCAAAATCCGCTCACGGCGCCGGAGTCGCCCGAACTGTTCGCGTAACGCACCGTGTATTTATGTGCCGGACGGGCGTCGTGTCCCCCGTCATGTACGGACGTGAGTCGCCGTGAGACGCCGGAATCGTATCCGAGCGGGAACCGGGGCCGACGCGGCCGGTGTCGCGGGCGGTCTCGCGGGCCGCAGGCGGCGCGACGGACCGCCGCTCAAGGAGGGGTTCGAGCACGACATGGGCGACCGGGAGGCGGACGCGACTCACGGCGTCACCGACCCGTCGGTGCGCGTCGAGGCCCGATGACCGCCGAGAGCGACGCGGACGAAGCCGCCGCCGACCGACCCGACCGGCCCGACGCCACCGACGACTCCGCCGGCACGATGCGCGGACGGGCCGGGGAGAGCCGGCTGAAGCTCTGGCTCCTGTTGCGGGCGAACCGGCTCGTCGTCGCCGGGGCGCTGACGGTCCTCGTCTTCGTCGTGTCGGTCGCAATCGCCGCGGGAATCTCCCCGTCTCTCGCCGCGAAGGTCGAGGCGAAGGACCCGATCGAGACGCTGTTCTCGGCGATGATCACGGCGATCGTCACCGGGGCGACGCTGGTGGTCACGATCGGTCAGCTCGTACTCACGCAGGAGAACGGTCCGCTCGGCGACCAGCGCGATCGCATGGACGGCGCGCTCGCGGTCCGGGAGACGGTCGCGGAGCTCCTCGGCTCGCCGGCGCCGACCAATCCGGCCTCCTTCCTCGACGCGCTCCTCGGCGTCGCGTCGGAGCGCGCCGACGCCCTCCGCGAGTCGGTGCGCGACCGTGACGCGGGTGGGACGGGCGAGACCGACCGTCCCGACGAGCCCGCCCTCCGGGAGGACGTCGACGAACTGGCGTCGTCCGTCGGCGAGAGCGCCGACGCCGTGCGCGACCGTCTCGACGGCACTCGGTTCGGCTCCTTCGACGTGGTGTTCGCCGCGCTCGACTTCCCGTACGGCCGCGAGATAGCGCACGCGGAACGCGTCGCCGCCGACCACGGCGAGGCGCTCACCGACGACGAGCGCGACCTCCTCGGGGACCTGACGGAGGCCCTGTCGCTGTTCGGTCCCGCCCGCGAGCACGTGAAGACGCTGTACTTCCAGTGGGCGCTGATCGACCTCTCGCGGCTGATCCTCTACGCCGCGGTGCCGGCGCTGGTCGTCGCGGGCGCCATGGTCGCGGTCGTCGACGTCGGGACGTTCCCGGGGCGCACGCTCGGGGTCGACCACCTCACGCTGGTCGTCGCGGGCGCGTTCGCGGTCACGCTGCTCCCGTTCTCGCTGTTCGTCTCCTACGTGGTCCGCGTCCTCACCCTCGCGAAGCGGACGCTCGCCATCGGACCGCTGGTGCTGCGGGACACGGAGTAGGCGAGCGCGGCCGCTCTCCGGGGGAGGAATGTCGCCCGCAACACTAACGACCGGTCTCATCTCCGGCGGCGTGCCGCGTCGACCGGGAAACCCTCGTGGCGGGCGGTAGCCTGCGCGGCGACGGGCGGGTCGCGTCAGCGACCGGATGTGACGCGCCTGGGTTCTCCGCGCTGTCATCGCTCCCATCGGGGAGTACTCGGGCGGGGACTGAGGGCGCGCGTCCGACGGTAGCCGGCGGACGCGTTTAAAAGGTCCGCCGCGCGCTCAGTCGTCCTGCTCGGTGCCGGCGACGATCACGGCGCCGCTCTCGTCGTCCTGCCGCTCCGACACGGAGACCGGGTCGATCCCGCGCCGGGAGGCGTCGAACTCCGAGAGCAGGTAGACGAGGCCGGCGAGCAGGAGCGCGCCGAACGGGAGCAGGGCGAGCGGCGTTACCCGGGTGACCCCCCAGACGACGAGCAGGAGGACGACCACGGCCGCGACCGTGACCGCGTAGTAGATCTGCGTGCGGACGTGGTCGATCAGGTCGGCGCCGGCGAACGTCGCCGAGAGGACGGTCGTGTCGGAGATCGGCGAGCTGTGGTCGCCGAAGATGGCGCCCGAGAAGATGACGCCGACCATCGCCGCCACGAGCGTGTGGCCCGCCGCGCCGCCGCCGCTGATCTCCCACGCGATCGGGATCGCGATCGGGGTGACGATCCCCATCGTCCCCCACGAGGTGCCGGTCGAGAACGCGATGAGGCCGGCGACGACGAACACGAGCGCCGGCAGGAGGGAGGCCGAGACGGAGCCCACGGCGACGTTCGCGACGTAAGCGCCGGTGCCGAGCGCGTCGATCGCCTCGCCGATCCCCCACGCGAGCACGAGGATGGAGGCCGCGGTGAGCATGATCCCGAACCCGTCGATCGTGTACTCGGTCGCGTCGCCGACCCCGAAGATGTCGTAGGCCCGTCCGAGGACGAACCCGCTGGCGACCATCGCGAACGAGCCGATCATGAGCGCCACCTCGTAGGAGGCGTTGAGCGCGGCGTCCCACAGCCGCCCGCCGGCCGCGCCGCCCTCGCCGGCGAGGAGGTCGCCGCCGAAGCCGACCGGTGAGAACTCGCCGGACCACAGCGCGGTCCCGACCGTCACGGCGATCAGCACAGCGACGGGCACGAAGAAGTTGGCGAGCCGCGGCGTCGACGCCGGGGGATCGCCGAGCTCGCCGGCGACGTCCTGCATCGGCACCGCCTCGTCTCGGGTCACCTTCCCGGCGGTCCACGACCGGTGTTCGGCCGTGAGCATCTCGCCGTAGTCGCGGCCCGAGCCGACGATCAGGAGGACCATTACGATCGCGAGGATGGCGTACATATTGAACGGGATCGAGGAGACGAACACCTCGAAGGTGCCGGGCCGGTTCGCGGCCGCGACCCCGGCGGAGTCGTACCCCTCGGCGATGAGCGAGAGTTGGAACGCGACCCACGAGGAGATCCCCAGCGTCGCCACCGGCGCGGCGGTGGAGTCGACGATGTACGAGAGCTTCTCGCGGGAGATCCGGAGGCGGTCGGAGACGTCCTTCATCGCCGACCCCACGATCGCGGTGTTCGCGTAGTCGTCGAAGAAGAGGACGATCCCGAGCCCCCAGGCGACGAGCCCGGCCTGTCGCTGGGAGTCGAGGCGGTCGAGCGCCCAGTCGCGGACCGCGGCGGTGCCGCCGAGGTTCCACACCATGGCGACGCCGGAGCCGAGAAGCAGGGTGAACACGAGGATCGTCGCCTGAAACTCGTCGGAGACCGCCGCGACGATCCACTCGAACGTCTGGACGATCCCGAGCCCGCCGGTGACGATGACGGCCCCGGACCAGATGCCGAGGAACAGCGAGAGCACCGCCTTCCGGGTGATCACCGCGAGGACGATCGCGAGCAACGGCGGGGCGACGGACAGCGCTCCGAAGTCGGTCATGGCCACCACCACTCACGCGAGAGTATTTAATACCTCCCCGACACGAGAGTTGACGTATCACCGGAAATATAACTTATAGGCGAATTTACATAGCTGTATATTCGCTGTGAGCGACCGTTCGTCGATCGGTGATCGCTCTCGACGATGGATCGTCGACCGGCTCGGTCGACGCTACGACGGCGGTCACCGCCCGCGACCGGCGGAATCGGCGCGTATCCGAACGCACTTACGTCCCTGTGACCGACCCACGCGCAATGTCTGTACGAGTCGGCATCCTCGGCGCCACCGGCGCCGTGGGTCAGCGGTTCATCCAGTTGCTCGACGATCACCCGACGTTCGACCTCGCGGCCGTCACCGCGAGCGCGGACAGCGCCGGGAAGACGTACCGCGAGGCCGCCAAGTGGCGCGTTGACACGCCCATCCCGGAGAGCGTCGCGGAGATGACGGTGACGGAGACGACGCCCGCGGGGATCGCGGACGACGACGTCGACCTCCTGTTCTCCTCGCTCCCCTCTGGAGTCGCCGCCGAAGTCGAGCCCGCCTTCCTGGAGGAGGGGTACGTCGTCTCCTCGAACTCCTCGAACGACCGCATGGCGGCGGACGTCCCGCTCACGATCCCGGAGATCAACCCCGGCCACCTCGACCTGATCGAGGTCCAGCGCGACGAGCGGGGCTGGGACGGCGCCCTCGTGAAGAACCCGAACTGCTCGACGATCACGATGGTGCCCACCCTCGCGGCGATCGACCGGTTCGGCCTAGAGAGCGTCCGCGTCTCCACGCTACAGGCGGTCTCAGGCGCGGGCTACTCCGGCGTCACCTCGATGGAGATCCTCGACAACGCCATCCCGCACATCGGCGGCGAGGAAAACAAGATGGAGACGGAGTCGCGGAAGCTCCTCGGCGAGTTCGACGGCGCGGAGGTCAACCTCCACGAGGCCGACGTCGCCGCCTCCTGTAACCGGATCCCCACCCTCGACGGTCACTTGGAGAACGTCTTCGCCGAGTTCGCCGAGGACCCCTCGGCCGCGGACCTCCGCGAGGCGATGCGCTCGTTCGAGGGCGTCGGCTCGCTCCCGAGCTCCCCGGACCAGCTCATCAAGGTGTTCGGCGAGGACGAGCCGGAGCGCCCGCAGCCCCGCCTCGACCGCACGTACGCGGACGGGATGGGCATCGTCGCCGGCGGCGTCCAGTCGACCGACGCCGGCGCGAAGTACAACTGCCTCGCACACAACACGATCCGCGGCGCGGCGGGCGCCTCGCTGCTGAACGGCGAGCTGCTCGTCGAGGAAGGGTACGTCTAAGCGAGCCGACCCGCGACCGTCAGAAACTTACTTCTCCGCGTTCCGCTCCCGACGCTATGTCAGAGACGACCCTCGAACGGTCCCTCCGCAGGGGCGTCGCCGTGCTCCTCGTCCCGCTGTCCGGCGCGACGACCCTCCCCGAATTCGTCGAGTCCGCGCTGCCCGGAATCTCGAACGTCCTCGGCGCCGCGCTGTTCGTCGCGGCCGTCGCGTACCTCGTCGTCAGCGTCGGCGGACAAGTGGTCTCGGCGGCCGACACCCCGCTGTAGTCGAACGGCGAAGCGAGGGACCGGCGGTCGCCTCCGGCGACCGAAGGCTTCAACAGCCGCGTCTCGGATTCGGCTCACATGGTGGACAAAGACGTCGTTCGTCGGGGCTACGACGCGCTCGCGGAGACGTACGCCGCCGACCGCGGTCGGGAGGGTCGCGGGAGAGCGATCCTCGCTCGGTTCCGCCGGTCGCTGCCCGAGTCGGCGCGCGTCCTCGACGCGGGGTGCGGGCAGGGAGCACCCGTGTTGCGCGACCTGAGCGCGTCTGCGACCGCGACCGGGCTGGACGTCTCCCGAACGCAGTTGGAGTTGGCCGCCGAGAGCGTTCCGGACGCGTCGCTCGTGCAGGGCGACGTGGCCGCGCTCCCCTTTCGCGCCGATTCCTTCGACGCGGTGACGGCGTACCACTCGCTGATCCACGTCCCGCGGGACCAGCGCCGACGGGTCCTCGAGGAGTTCGCTCGCGTGCTCGTCGACGGCGGACGGCTGCTCCTCTCGGAGGGAACGGACGAGTGGGCGGGGACGAACCCGGACTGGCTCGACACCGGCGTCGAGATGCAGTGGTACATCGCCGGGGCCGCCCGGACCCGCGAACACCTTCGAGAAGCGGGCTTCACCGTCGAGGCCGAGCGGGAGGCCGCCGACTCTCTAGACGACGGGAACGAGGGGCGGTGGACGTTCTTCGCCGCGGAGCTGGGGAGGTAGGCGGAGCGAACGGAACCTCACTTCCCTTCGAACTCCGGCTCGCCGTCGCCCATGAACGCCGTGACGCCCTCCATGAGGTCGTCCGTGTTCATCACGTGGCCGAAGCCCATCGCCTCCACCTCCAAGCCCGCCTCGCCGTCAGTGCGGCCGGCGTGCATCGCGCGCTTCGTATACTTCTGGGCGATCGGCGGGCCGGCGGCGAGCGACTCGGCCAGCTCGCGCCCGCGCTCGGCGAGTTCCTCGCCGGGGACGACCTCGTTGACGAAGCCGTAGTCGGCCAGCGTCTCGGCCTCGTAGCGCTCGGCGGTGAAGATGATCTCCTTCGCGCGCCCCTCGCCGACGATCCGGGCGAGGCGCTGCGTACCACCCCAGCCCGGGAGGAGCCCGAGGTCGTGCTCGGGCTGGCCGAGCTCGGAGCGGTCGGAGGCGATCCGCATGTCGGCCGCGGTGGCGAGCTCCATCCCGCCGCCGAGGCAGTAGCCGTCGATGGCGGCGACGACGGGGCTGTCCGACGCCTCTAGCTTCCCGAACGTCTGCTGCCCCTGCCGCGAGAGCTCGACGGCGCTTATCGGCTCCGCGCCGCCGGCGGCCATGCTCTGGACGTCGGCGCCGGCCGAGAAGGCGCGGTCGCCGGCGCCGGAGAGGAGGATCGCCCGTACCTCGTCGTGCTCGTCGAGCCGGTCGATCGCGTCCGCGAACTCGTCGAGCAGCTCCCCGCTGATCGTGTTCATTCGGTGCGGGCGGTCGATCTCGACGTGACCGACCCGGTTCTCGACGGAGACGTTGAGCGTGTCGTAGTCCGCGAGCGCGTCGTCGCCCTCGGCGTCTTCCCCGTCGTCGGTCCCGCCGTGGAACCCGCCCGCCTCGGCGGCCTCGCGCAGGTAGTCGGTCGCCTCGTAGCGCGCCTCGCCGGTCTCCTCGCGGAGGTCGTCGAGGACGTCGACCAGCTCGTCGAGCCCCTCGCCGTCGGCCAGCTTCGCGGGGCCGTCGGGGAAGCCGGCACCGAGCATCACGGCGCGGTCGATGGCGGGCGCGTCGGCGACGTCGTTCCCGATCAGCCCGGCGACCTCGTTGGCCATCACGGCGAGGAGCCGCTTCCGGACGTCCCCGTCGATCGCGTCCGAGGGGATCTGCGCGCCCTCGCCGTCCTCGTAGTCGTAGAAGCCCGAGCCGGTCTTCTTCCCGAGCGTCTCCGCCTCGACCTTCTCGACGAGCAGCGGGCAGGGGCGGTACGCCTCGCCGAGGGTCTCGTGCATGTAATCCAGCACGTGGTACCCCACGTCGATCCCGACCTGGTCGGCGAGCTCGAACGAGCCCATCGGGAGCCCCATGTCGAACTTCGTCGTGGAGTCGACCGCCTCCATCGTGGCGTCGCCGGACTCGACGATCCACGCCGCCTCGTTCATCAGCGGGACGAGGATTCGGTTGACGATGAAGCCGGGGCTGTCCTTCCGGACGCGGACGGGGGTCTTCCCCATCGACTCCGCGAGCCCCTCGATCAGTTCGAGGGTGTCCTCCGAGGTGTGCTTCCCGGAGATGACCTCGACGAGGTCCATCCGGACCGGCGGGTTGAAGAAGTGCATCCCGCAGAAGCGCTCGGGCCGGTCGGTGACCTCGGAGAGCTCGGTGATCGAGAGGCTGGAGGTGTTGGTGACGAAGACGGCCTCTTCGGGCGCGTACTCGACGACCTCGTCGTACACGTCCTTCTTGATGGCCATCTTCTCGGGGACGACCTCGACCACCACGTCGGCGTCGGCCAGCGACTCCTCGAGGTCGACGTACGCCTCGACGCGGTCAAGCGCCGCCTCGGCCTCGTCGTCGCCGATGCGGTCCTTCTCGGCGAGCTTGCCGAGCGACCACTCGATCTGGTCGTAGCCGTCTTGGACGAACTCCTCTTCGATGTCCCGCAGCGCCACGTCGTAGCCGGCGAGGGCGGCGACCTCCGCGATGCCGTGGCCCATATTTCCGGCACCGAGCACCGTCACGTGCTGGACGTCTTCCAGTTGCATACGGCAACGGTCGGAACCGTCATGGTTGAACGTTTCCATCTTCCAAACGGGAAACCCAAGGTAAGTTTATATCGGGTCCGACCCGCGGGCCGACGGGGTCGTCGAGAGCGTAACCGCGGCCGCGACCGAAACGGTCGGGTGGCTCCGGCCCGAACCCCGGACCGATGGACGACCGAGTCGCGGCGACCCTGCGGGAGGACCCGACGATGGCGGCGCTTATCGACCGACACGGTCGGCTCGCGATCGAGCCCGCGGCCGACGAGTTCGCGCGCCTCTGCACCTCGATCGTGAACCAGCAGCTCTCGACAGCCTCCGCGGCGGCCATCCGCGAGCGGTTCCTGGACGTCCTCGGCGGCGACCCGACGCCGGACCGCGTGCTCGCGGCCGACGAGGGCGCCCTGCGCGAGGCCGGGCTCAGCGGGACGAAGGTCGAGTACCTGCGCGCGACGGCCGAGGCGTTCCGCGACGGCGACCCCGACCTGACCCGCGAGGGGCTGGCCGACGCGAGCGACGAGGCGGCCGTGGGCCGGCTCACCCAGATCCGCGGCGTCGGCGAGTGGACCGCGCGGATGTACCTGATCTTCGCGCTCGGACGCGAGGACGTGCTCCCGCTCGGCGACCTCGCGGTGCGGAAGGGGATCGAACAAGTGTACAACGATGGGGCGGAGCTGACTCGGGGAGAAATGCGGGAGATCGCCGAGGCGTGGCGCCCGTACCGGAGCTACGGGACGCGGTACGTCTGGGCCGAGTACGAGTCGTGAGCTGTTGCCCCCGGTTCGACGGTGGATCGTTCAAACGTCCCAGCCGCTCGCTTATAAATAGGTGATTGCGGAGTAACGGTGAACACTTCCAAAGCCCCAGCCGTGAGGACTCGCGGGACCGCCGGAAGACGGTCCTGCTCGCTCACTTCGTTCGCTGCGCGTGCTGCGACTTCCGTGCTCCCGCTCGCTTCGCTCGCGGGACCGCGACCGCCCCGCACCTCACGCCTCCCCAGCCTCGTCGGTCGCCTGCGGCGACCGACTCCCTCGCGGTCTCCTCGCGGTCGCCGGTGGCGACCGCTCGGAGGCGCGCCACCGTGATTCCTTAAATAGTCGACCGCGAACCCGTCTACTCCTCTTCTTCGAGGATCTCGCCGGCCTCGGTGCGCTCCGTCTCGTCGGTGTCGGCGCGCCGTCGGACGTCGACGCGGTAGTCCGTGAGGATGTCGCGGCCGAGGAGGAGCGGGTACTCCATGTGGCCGCGGTCCTCGACGCTGGCGGTGACGGTGTGCTGGTTCCCGCCGATACCGATCACGAGGTCGACGACGGGGCGGGCCTTCCCGCCCTTCACGCTGCCCGACTTCACGCGCGTCATGCTCTTGATCGGGCCGGCGCCGATCTCGGCGGCGAGCTGGGTGTCGATGCTCGTCCGGGTCGCGCCCGTGTCGGACTTCGCGAGCGCCTGCGTGGAGCCGGAGGTGCCGGTGACGACGACCTCCTCGATGTAGCCGATGTCGGGCTGTTCGGTCGGGCTCGGCTTCGGGGCGGGCGCGCAGGAGGGCCGCGAGTCGTCGAGCGTGGCCGCGATGCGCTCGACCTCGTCGTCGTCGACCTCGCCGCCGACCGTCTCGATAGCGAGCCGCGCGATGTGGGGGGCGGGGCTCGTGCCGGTCGCCTCGTAGAGCCCTTTGAACCCGGCCGTCGGGTTCACTTCGAGGACGTACCAGCCGTCGTACCCCTCGACGAGGTCGACCCCGGCGTAGTCGAGGTCCATCACGTCGGCCGCGTACAGCGCGGTCTCGGCGGCCTCCTCGGGGATGTCGTCGGTGGCGTCCTCGACCGCGCCGCCGAGCGCGACGTTGGTGCGCCAGTCGCCCTCGGGCGCGTAGCGGTACATCGAGCCGACGATCTCGTCGCCGACGATGTACACGCGCAGGTCGCGGTGCTCCTCGTCGTCGCGGTCGATGAGCTTCTGGAGGAACGCCTGTCGGTTGCCCACCTTCGGGTTCACCCGCTCGGTGAGGTCGACCTTCCACGTGCCGCCGCCGTGCGTCCCGATCGCGGTCTTGTAGACGCCGACCTCGCCGAAGCGCTCGCGCCCCTCGTTGAGCCGGTCGTTCGAGAGTGCGAGCAGCGCGTCGGGCACGCGGATGTTCCAGTCCGCGAGCGTCGCCGCCGTCGCGAACTTGTGGATCGACGCGAGCACGGCGTTCGGCTCGTTCAGCATCGGCCTGATGCGCTCGAACGTCGTCGCCAGCCCGAGCAGTTCGGCGGGCTGGTCGGTGTTCGACAACAGCAGGCGGTTCGCGATGACATCGACGGCGGGCTCCACCGAGACGTCGCCGTCCTCGACGCTGATCGCGGCGTTTTCCTCGCGGAGCCAGACGGGCTCGTGCCCCAGGTCTTCGACCGCGTTGCAGATCGCCTTCGTTTCCTTGCTGTTGTGCAGCGACAGCACTCCCACCCGGACCGGGTCCGAACTCATGCCCACACCTGCGTGGCCCCGGGTAAAAGGTCGCCCGATCGGTGAGGGTCGGCGGCGACAGGGCGAAGACATCGACCGGGGACGCGCACGGTTATTGCTCCGGCGACCGAACGCGGACGCGTGAGCGCTATCGTCAGGGCGTTCGCTCGACGCCGCGCGAGGGTGTTCTGCACCGCACGTCGCGCCGACGGCGCTGGGACCGCCGACGCGCTCGAGGCCCTCGTCGGCGAGGTGCGCGCGGACGAGACCGACCCGGCGGAGAGCGCGCGACGCGTGCTCCGAGGGGCGGCCCCGAGCGGCGGCTTCGAACTCGTCCGCGGCGGCGAACCGCTGTCGGTCTCGGACGGGGCGACCGACCGGACCGTGTACCCGTTCCTGTTCGAGGGCGCCGGCGGCGCGGGCGACGACGCGGCGGCCGACCCGATGGCCGTCGACGGCGAGTGGCTGTCGCCGACGGCGTTCCTCACGCGCGAGGCGGCGCCGCGGCTGTGGGAGAGCTACCGCCGCGTCGCGCCCGACGTCGACCTGCTCCGGACCGACGAGACGCACGGCGCCGCGTGGCTCTCCGTCCGGGCGCTGGAGGTGGTCCGCGACACGGCCGGCGCGGTCGCGTTCGGCGCCCTGGACGGCGGGGTCGAGCGGATCGCGGACCGCGCTCGCGTGCTCCGCCGCGCCCGCCCGAGCATGGTCGTCGTTCGGAACCGGGTCGACCGGGCGATGATCGGCTCGGACCGGACCCCCGAAGCGATCCACGACCGCGCCGTCGACGCGCTCGACGACGCGCTCGACGCGGACCGCGAAGCCGCGGAGCGGGCCGCGGCCGCGCTCGCGGACGCGTCCGGGAAGACGGCGACGCTGTCGCGGTCCGGAACCGTCGCGCACACGCTGCGTCGGGTCGGGCGCCCGGTCGTCGTCGGCGAGTCCCGACCGAGCCGCGAGGGGGTGGCCGCCGCGGAGGGCCTCGCCGCCGCCGGCGTCGACGTCACGCTCGCGACCGACGCCGCGCTCCCCGGTCTCGTTCGTGAGAGTGAGGTGGGGTGCGTCCTGCTCGGCGCCGACCGGGTCCTGCCCGGCGGCGACGTCGCGAACAAGGTCGGGTCGTACCCGCTCGCGCTGGCGGCGGCCGAGGCCGCGGTCCCGGTGTACGTCGTCGCCGCCGCCGACAAGATCGCGACGGCCGACGAGGTCGTTCGGGAGTCGGGCGACGCGGCGACGGTGTACGACGGCGACCGCCCGATCGGCGTCGCGAACCCGATCTTCGAGCGCGTTCCGGGGGATCTGTTGACCGGGGTGATAACCGAGGACGGCCCGCTGGATCGGGCGGCGATCGCGGAGCGGGCGCGGGAGCACGCGTCGCGGGCCGAGTGGGTGACCCGACGGGGCCCGTGACCGGAGACCGCCGGTCCGGCCGCGGGGCGACCGGGTCGTCATATATATACCCCCCGCCCTGCTCCCTCGTGACATGAGCGACGATCGGATGTTCACGTACAACGGCGGCGCGGTGCCGCCGGGCGAGACGCAGAACATCCGCTACGGGATCAGCGAGACCTACCTCGGCGACCCGGTTCGGATCCCAGTGACGATCGTCAACGGCGAGCGCGACGGGCCGACGGTGTTCCTCACGGCGGCCGCGCACGGCGACGAGCTCAACGGGATCGAAGTGGTGCGCGAGGTCGCACACGACTGGGACCTCTCGTCGCTGTGCGGCACCCTCGTCTGCCTCCCCGTCCTCAACGTCCCCGGATTCATCGCACAGCAGCGGTACCTCCCGGTGTACGACCGGGACCTCAACCGCTCGTTCCCCGGCGAGCCCGGCTCGACGAGCTCGAAGCGGATGGCGAACCAGATATACTCCAACTTCATCGAGCCCTGCGACTTCGGGCTCGACTTCCACACCTCCACGCGGGGCCGGACCAACATGCTCCACGTCCGCGCGGACATGGCCGACGCCGGCGTGCACCGCCTCGCGATGGCGTTCGGCTCGAAGGTGATCATCGACAGCGACGGGCCGACCGGCACCCTCCGCGGCGAGGCGACGGCCGCCGAGATCCCCACGATCACGATCGAGATGGGCGAGGCCCACCGCTTCCAGCGCCCGCTCATCGACGACGCCCTCGACGGCGTGCGCTCCGTCTTCGCCGAGTACGGACTGCTCGAGACCGACACGGTGCGGTGGCCCGGCTGGCGGACCATCGTCGCCGGCGCGGGCGAGAAGACGTGGCTCCGCGCCGACTCCGGCGGCATCGTCGACACCCACTTCGAGAGCGGGTCGCTCGTCCGCGAGGGCGACCGGATAGCGACGATCACCAACCCGTTCAAGGAGGACGCGGTCGGGGTCGAAGCCCCCTTCACCGGACTCCTCATCGGACTCTTGGAGAACCCCGTCGTCTACCCCGGCAACCCCCTCTGCCACCTCGTCGAGATCGACGAGGCGGTCCGCCGCGCGATCGAGACCGGGGACTCGCCGACCCCGGTGGGGCAGCCGGAGCCGTCGGAGCCGTCGGAGCCGGCGGACTGAACCGTTGGAGCCGAGGGAGCCGGCGGACTGAACCGTCTGAATCAGCGGACTGGGCCGCCTGACGACGCGGTCACGTCACGGTTGTCCCACCGAGCCGTCCGCGGTACGCGACCGCGACGGCGGCGACGACCGCGAAGAAGCCCGCGAGGAACGCGACCGGCTGGAGGAGGACCCGCTGGGCGACCACCGCCCCCGGCTCGCGCGCGACGGTCCGCGTCCAGAACTCGTAGCGCTCGCCTCGGTAGTCGACGATCACCAGCCCGTCGCCGAGCGTCGGCTCAGCGGGGTACGACAGCGAGTCGACGCGGGCGTCCGGCTGCCCGACGCCGAACCCGCCCTCGGCCTCGCGAGCGCGGTCGAACGCCTCTCGGGCCTCGGGGGTGAGGTCGCCGTAGTCGACGACGTCGCCGTCGCTCAGCCCCTCGGCGTCCACCCCGGAATCGGCCACCGACGACCCGCCTTGGACCGGCTGCACCGTATGGGTGTACGCCGGATCGGGTTCGCCGACGGCCACGGGGAGGTACAGCGGGTTCGCCATCAGGAGGACGCCGACCGCGAGGCGGCCGGCGGCCGCGAGGCGGGATACCATTCGGGACTCCCTTCGGCCGGGCCGGGCTTGAGGGTTTCCGCGCTCGCCGTCCGTCGGAACGGCGGATCCGCGGGAACGCTTTTGCCGTCGACGTGACAATCGCAACGTGTCCGGACCAGATCCGGACGGGTGATCACATGAGCGAGCTCAGACTATCGAGTACGGCGTTCGGTGACGGCGAGCGCATCCCCGAGGAGTACGGCTACGCGGAGCGGAACGTGAACCCGCCGCTGCGGATAGACGGCGTCCCCGACGAAGCGGCGGCGCTCGTGCTCATCGTCGACGACCCGGACGCGAAGGAGCCGGCGGGAACGGTGTGGGACCACTGGCTGGTCTGGGACATCGACCCCGGTCGCGAGGCGATCCCCGAAGGCTGGTCGCCGACGGCGGCGACCGAGGGGCAGAACGATTTCGGCGAGCACGGCTACGGCGGGCCGAATCCACCGGACCGCGAGCACACCTACCGGTTCCGGCTCTACGCGGTCGACGAGCCGATCGGCCTCCCGCCGTCCGCCGACAGGGAGGACCTCATCGACGCGATGACCGGGCGGATCGTCGCCAAGGCCCGGATCGAGGGGACGTATCCGCCGTGACGGGCGACGGCGGGCGTCGGAGCCGCAGCGAGCTCGCGACCGAGTCCTATATTCCGTCGCGGGCGAACCACCGACCATGACCGAGGACCTCGACACGCCGGTGCTGGACAACCACCTCCACCTCGACCCGCGCCACGGGCGCGGGATCGACGCCGTCGAGGACTTCGTCCGGCTCGGCGGCACCCACCTGCTCGTCGTGAACAAACCCTCGTGGCACCTCGGCGTCGAGCCCGACGAGCCGGCCGACTTCCGGCCCGTCTTCGAGGAGACGCTCGACGCGGTCGCGGCCGCGACCGAGGTCCTCCCGGGCCGCGCGTGGCCCGTCCTCGGCGTCCATCCGGGCCTGATCAGCCGGTTGGTCGACGAACGCGGCTTCGCGCCCGAGGCGGCCCGCGACCTCATGCAGGGCGGCCTGGAGGTCGCGAGCGAGTTCGTCGCCGACGGGCGGGCGCTCGCGCTGAAGTCGGGCCGCCCGCACTACGACGTGAGCGACGCGGTCTGGGACGCCTCGAACGCGGTCACCCGCCGCGCGTTCGAACTCGGCGCCGCGCTCGACTGCGCCGTGCAGCTCCACACCGAGGCCAGCGAGGACCTCACCGACCTGGCCGCCGTCGCCGAGGAGTCCGGACTCGACCCGACGAACGTCGTGAAACACTACGCCGAAGGGCGACTCGCGGGCCCGACTCCGAGCGTGATGAGCGAGAAGGACCGGCTGGAGCGCGCCGCCGACTCCGGCGAGCCGTTCCTGATGGAGACCGACTTCGTCGACGACCCCGAGAAGTCGGGGATGGTGATGGGCCCGAAGACCGTCCCGCGCCGCGTCCGCTGGATGTTAGGGGAGGGGTACGACGAGGCGGTCCGCCGCGCGCACGTCGAGACGCCCGAGGCGGTGTACGGGATCGACACCGAGGCGACCCTAGAGGGACCGACGCCGTGAGCGACGCCGCCGCGGCCGCCCGCGCCGCGCCGCCCGAAGTCCTGTTCACTGGCTTCCCCGGGTTCCTCGGGTCGGCGCTCCTCGAGCGGGTCCTCGCCCGCGGCGACGGCCCGGTCGCCTGTCTGATACAGCCGCGGTACCGCGACCTCGCCGAGCGGCGCGCCCGGGAGATCGTCGCTGCGGTCGGCGGCGACGCGCCCGGGAACGACGGCGTGCCCGGCAGCGACCCCCGCGCCTCGGCCGTCCACCTCTACGAGGGCGACCTCACGGAGCCGAACCTCGGGCTCGGGTCGGCGCTCGACGACCCGGAGCTGCTGGGTGGCGTCGACGAGCTGTACCACCTCGCGGCCGTCTACGACCTGAGCGTCGACGCCGACCTCGCCGAGGCCGTGAACGTCCGCGGGACCGAGCGCGTCCTCGACGCGGTCGAGCGGCTCGACGTCGACCGCCTCCACTACGTGAGCACGTGTTACGTCAGCGGCCGGTACGACGGCGTCTTCACCGCCGACCGCCTCCGCGAGGGCCAGTCGTTCAACAACCACTACGAGGCGTCGAAGTACCGGGCGGAAGTCGCGGTGCGCGAGCGGATGGGCGACGGGCTCCCGGCGACCGTCTACCGCCCGGCGATAGCGGTCGGCGACAGCGAGACCGGCGAGACCGACAAGCTCGACGGGCCGTACAACCTCCTCCGACTGCTCTTCGCGCAGCCGAAACGGCTCGCGGTCGCGTTCTCGGTCCCGGGCGCGGCCGAGACCGAACTGAACGTCGTGCCGCGCGACTACGTCGTCGACGCGATCGCGGCGCTGAGCGCCCGACCGGAGACGGTCGGCGAGACGTTCCAGCTCTGCGACCCGGACCCGCTGACGGTCCCGGCGTTCGTCGCGGCGCTGAGCGACGCCGCCGACCGCCGGACGGTGAGCGTCCCGATCCCGAAGCGGGCGGCGAAGGCCGCGGCCCGCCTGCTCTCGGCCGCGGGGGTCGCCGTCGAGCCGGCGACGATCGACTACCTCGACCACCCGACCCGCTACCGCTGTCCGAACGCGGACGAGGCGCTGGCCGGGACCGGAGTTTCGGTCCCGCCGTTCGAGTCGTATGTCGACCGCCTCGTGGCGTTCGCCCGGGAGAACCCGTCGGTCGGCGACGATCCGATGACGTGACGGGCACGTCGAGCGCTCCGCACCAGAGAGCGCGAGCCGCTGGCGCGGCCGGGACGCGACCCGAACGCGGGACGGGAGCGCCGATCCCCCGAATCCCGCCGCCGAGCGGGTGAGACGCCCTCTCTCGCGGCGATCGATAGGAAAGGCATTTGAGTAGTCCGGGCGACGTACCGCACATGACCGACGACGACGCCGTCGAAACGTTCTATACCGACGACCGCTGGCAGAACTGGCTCGACCGGCTGGAGGAGGAGGACCTCGACCCCGAGAACGAGGACTCTGCGCGGCTCCTGTTGAACCTCCAAGACGACGCGGCGATCGCCGTCGTGAAGGTGCTCGCGGCGCTCGACGAGGACCGCATCGACGAGGACCGCGCGGTCGAGGAGATCCGGGGCGTGCGCGACATCGTCCTCGCCGACGTCGACTTCGACGACGAGGACAAGGTGATGCTGATCGACGGCGTCCAGACCTCGCTCGTCCCCGTCTTCTACGCGGCCGAGGAGTACGTCGTCGGCGGCGTCGTCGGGGGCGACGTGACCGAGTTCGTTCGCGCCGCGGCCGAGGCCGAGGCCGAGGACGACCTCGACGCCGCGCTCGGCTACGTCGTGCAGGCCGGCACCCGCGTCATCGACGGCGAGACGCTCGACATCGACGTCGTCGAGGACCTGGAGTACGGTCTCGTCTCCGAGTGGGTCAACGGGCTCGACTCCCTGCAGTCCGCGATCGAGGACCCGGAAGTCGTCGAGGAAGAGGACTGAGCTCGGCGGCGGACGACGGCCCCGTCCGAGATGAACCGTTTTGAACCCGCGCGACGTTAGCGAGGTATGGCGCTCCCCGCGGCCGAGATCGCGATCGTCCTGCTCGTGATCTGGACGGTCAGCTCGTTCCTCCCGCTCGTGCCGAGCGGCGTCCTCGCGGCGCTGACCGTCGTCGGCTACGCGTACACCACCGGCTTCGCAGAGCCGGGGCTCGGCGTTCTCCTCGGGCTCGTCCTCGTCTCGCTCCTGGCCTCCGCGGTGGAGCTCGTCTCGGGGATGGTCTCGGGACGGCTCGGCGGCGCGTCGACGCGGACCATCGCCCTCGGCACGGCGGTCGGCGTCGTGTTGCTGTTCGTGATGGGCCCGATCGGCCTCGTCGTCGGGCTGGGCGGCACCGTCTTCCTCGACGGCCTCTACGAGCACCCCGGCGAGACCCGCGTCGCCGTTCGGCGGTCGGCCTACGCGGTGATCGGCGTCTTCGCCGGCCCCTTCGTACAGGCGGTCATGCTGGCCGGCGTCACCGCGGCGTTCGCGCTCTCGGTCCTCTGAGAGCGGCCCGGAACGGGGTCGCGAGGCGCCGCGCCGTCACCCGGCGGTCTCGGGCCGCCCGCCCCTCACGCCGCGATCGCGAACAGCAGCAGGTTGTGCGCCGCCGGCCCGAGCCCGACGGCGGCGACGAAGCCGAGCAGGAGGTATCCCTCCGACGGGCGGTCTCGAACGTACTCCGCGAACAGCCAGACCACGGCGCTCGCGACCGCGAGCTTCACCAGCAGGAACACCCACCCCTCGCCGAGCACCGGGACCGGGGGGATCCCGCCGAGTTCGAGGAGTATCCGGGAGACGGGCGTGCGTTCGCCGAAGCCGAGTTGGGTCGTGCCCACCGCGGTCGAGACGCCGTCGCGCGCGTGGCCGAACACCGCGAGCGCGCCGACCGCGCCGGTGACCGCGGTCTCGGGGCGCAGGCGCGTCAGACCGACCCAGACCGCGGCGGCGATCGGGACGGTCGCCGCCAGCGAGACGGTCGACCACCGCGCGCCGGCCGGGGATACTCCGGTCGCGAGCGCGGCCCCGACGACCGGAGCGAGGAGGAGCGCGCCCGCGGCGGCGAGGAGCGTCGGGACGCGTTCGGGCTGGGCGGTCGCCAGCGCGAGCCACGTCGCGCCCGCGAGCGACCCCACCGTGAGGTAGACGGTCGGGGAGCCGGCGAGCGGCGCGAGCGCGCGCGGGAGCGCGTGGACGACGTAGAGCACGTGGGCCGCGGAGCCGAGCGCCATCCACGGCGCGAGCGCGAGCACGTGGCCCCCGGTGACTCGCGGGGGGCGCCGCCGGAGCGCGACGCCGACCGCGCCGGCCGCGAGCAGGACGGCGACGAGGTACGGGAGCGGTGGGAGGGTCGTGCCCGCGGGGAGGAACGGGATCGCGCCGGCCATCAGACGGACAGGACCGGCTGGCTCGCGTAGAGGAGGACGTACTCGGCGGCCTTCCCCAGCACCTCGCCCGGGTCGCCGGAGACGGGCTCGCGCGGGACGACGATGAAGTCGGACTCCAGCTCCTCGGCGGTGTCGAGGACGACGCTGCCGGGGTGAACCGTCTTCACCGACGTCGAGAAGCCGGCCGCGACGGAGTTGCTGTGGGGCACCCCGGCGGACTCCGCGCGCCGCGCGACGGAGTCGGTGAACGCCTCGGTGTCGTCGGCGACGTCGCTCTCGTCGATGACGCCGTGGTCGATCGCGCGGACCACGTCCTCGTCTAACACGTACAGGGCGTGGACGCTCGCGCCGTACTCGGCGGCGACCGCGATCGCGTAGTCGACCGCCTCGTGGGACTCCTCGCTCCCGTCGACGGGAACGAGGACGAGGTCGATATCGAGATCGGTCATACGCGGGACGTCGTCGGGGGAGTTCAAAAAGCCCGCCCCATGCGGTCGGCGCGCCGGAGCCGACGACGGCGTCGGCGGAGCGGGGCTCAGAAGCCGGAGAGCTCGCGCTGCGGCGCCTCGCGCCGCTCGTCCGGGGGCACGTTCGTCGCGACGATCTCGTCGACCGCGTCCCGGTTGTCCGCGTCGCTGTTGATCGCGCGGGTCGCGTCCTCCAGCTCGACGCGGAACCCCGCGTCGGCGTACGGCCCCTCCATCACGCCGCTGTTGCTCACCACGACCCGGACCCCCGCCTCGTCCAGTTCGCTCGCGACGTCGAGAAGCCGGCGCTGGTCCTCGCGGTCGAACCCCTCGGCGCTGTACTCGTTGAAGCTCGCGGTCGCGCTCATCGGCTCGTACGGCGGGTCGAAGTAGACGAGGTCGCCGGGATCGGCGACGTCGAGGACGTAGGCGAAGTCGCCGTTGCGGAGCGTCGCGTCCGCGAGCACGTCGCTCGCGCGGCGGATCCGGTCCCGCTGGACCCAGTCCGGATTCGCGTACCGACCGATCGGGACGTTGAAGCCGCCGTCGGCGTTCTCGCGGTAAAGGCCGTTGTAGCAGGTCCGGTTGAGGTACAGCAGGAGGGCGGCCTCCTCCAGCGGGTCGAACGACCCCTCGTAGGGGCGCCGGTTGAACCGCGCTCGCTGCTGGTAGTAGTAGCACTCCACGTCGTGACCGCGTGGAGTCTCCTCTGCGAACGGGATCGACGGGTCCGGGTCGGCCTCTGGGTCGTCGAACGGCTCCAGCCGCTCGATCAGCGCTTCCGGTTCGTCGCGCACCCGCTCGTAGAAGTTGATCAGCCGCGGGTTCGCGTCGTTAATCGTCGCGTCATCGGGCTCCAGGTCGAAGAAGAGCGGGCCGCCGCCGACGAACGGCTCGTGGTAGCGGCCGTACGAGGCCGGGAACCGAGCGTACAGCTCGTCGAGCAGCTGGCGCTTGCCGCCGGCCCACTTCAGGATCGGCTCGGCCATGCGATGTCGAGACTCCCCCGCGGCGGCGTATAAACGTCTCGGGCTCGGTCGTCGGGGTACTCGCCGCCGGATTCAGTCGTCGGCGGGCTCGACGTCGGGGTTCGGGAGGTCGGCGACGTGGGCGGCGGCCTCCTCGAAGTTCGGCCCCGGCGCGATCGTTCCGGCCTCGCGGTCCCACTCGATGTACCCGGCCTCCTCCAACGCTGGGAGGTGGCTCTCGACGAGCTCGTCGGCGATCTCGTCCGACCGGCCGCGGACGCGGAGGTCCGCGACCGTCGCGACAGTTCCGTCGAAGAGCCCGGCGATCGTCCGCCGCGCCTGCGCCGCGTCGAGCACCGTCGGCCGACCAGAGGAGGTATCGTGTGTCGTTGACATCGCTGTTCGTATCTGTAGATGAACGCGAGGCGAAATAAAAGTACGGGCGGTGGGGCGACAGGCGAGGGAGGCGAACGACGGAGACCGGGCCGGAGACCCGTCTCGGAGGGTGGAGAGCCGGCCCCGTGACCTACCGCACCCGCAGGGTCCGGTGCAGCGTGTAGCCGGCGATCACGAGGAACACGAACGGGCGCCCCGTGAGCGGGTGCGCCAGCAGCGACCCGGTCGCGAGGACGAGGTACCCCTTGCCCGGCGGCGACCACGGGGTCCGGTCCCGCATCGCCGCCAGTTCGGCGGCGAACGCGTAGAGGAAGCCGCCCGCGACGGGGATCCACAGCGCCGCCGCCAGGAGGGTCCCGAGCGACGTGCCCGCGACCGCGCCGACCGAGCGGGGCAGCCACCCGACCGCGGTCGCGTACTCCGGGTCCGTGAGCCCGCGGGCGACGACCGACGCCGGCAGGTACAGCGCCGCGACCGCGACCGTCGTCCAGAAGGGGACGTTCGAGCGCGACCGCGAGGCCGGCGATTTGACCATACGGAACCGCGGGGACCGCACGGGAGAAACCCTCCGGTTCCGGGCGCGGACCGAGCGTCACCGCCGCACCGACCGACCCGTTTCGGGGGGAAACGTTCCAGTTTTGATAGAGGTATACGAAACTGTGGCATGGTACTCGTTACACGGCGTTAACAATCGTTTGAAACGCTCTGAGCGAATGACCCGTGGTACCAATACTCAGAAAATATACGTAATATGAAAGGTTTTTACTCCCGCGCGACCAACGGGTAGATATGCAACCGATGAACGGCGGATACACGGCGCGAGCGGTGATGGCCGGATCCGACAGCCCGCCCAACGGGGGCCTCGTCGTCTCGCTCGCGTTCCTGGCGCTGGTCGCGCTCCCGCTGGTGGTGGCCTCCTACCCGCTCGCCTCCGCGGGGCTGCTCGCCGGCGTCGTCGCGCTCGTCGCGCTGGGGCGCTCGCTCTCCCGCCACGTCGACCGCGGAACCGTCCGAACGATCAGCCTCCCCGGACTCGGCACGGTCGAGTACCGATTCACGCGAAGCTAACTCGTCGCCCCCGCTGTTTTCCCCCTCCAACTGTTCGGTCGAACGCCGACGCTACAGGCCGTACACGACGCGTTCGCCCGTGTCCAGCCCGTTCGCGAGCGCGGCGTGGATCCGTCCCTCGCCGGCGACCCAGTCGCCGAGGAGGAACAGGTCCTCCCGCCGGGCGGAGTCGATCGGCCCGCGGTCGACGCCCGCCTCCGGGAGCGCGTAGCGCCACCCCTGGTGGTCGGTCCACGCCGGGTCGGCCAGCCGCTCGTCGCCAACGACTGAGGCGGCGTGCTCGGCGAGGTCGGCGACGTTCGCCGCGGGGTCGTCGTCGTAGCGCTCGGCGGACCACTCCGGACCCGCCTGAACGACCAGCAGCGTCTCGCCGTCCGGGACGTGCCCCGCCTTGCACTCCTCGCGTGAGATCCAGCCGACCGGGTGCTCTTTGTCCGTGTTGACGAGCCCGTAGTAGGGGACGTCGATCGCGAACGGGTAGTGGAGCACGGCGGACCACACCGACCGGTACGCCACGTCGCCCACGGCGTCGACGAGCGCCTCGCGGACCGGCGACTCCCACTCGGCGTCGCGGAGCAGCTCCGCGGTCTGCGGCGCCGGGGGATTGAGGAGCAGGACGTCGAACGGGCCCCACGTCTCCCCGTCGGCGTCGTCGACCTCCCAGCGGTCGTCGGCCCGTCGGACGGTCTCGACGCGCGTCCGGCGATGGACCGTCGCATCAGTTCGTCCGAAGAGCCGCTTGGCGATCTGGGTGAGGCCGCGTCGGTAGCTCCACTTGTGATCGTCGGCGTCGCGGCCGGGCGAGACCTCGCCGTCCGCGTCGAAGGTGTACACCGGCTCGGTGATGTCGACGAGCCCCTCGTCGTCGAGCCTCTCCGTCATCAGTTCGACGACGCGTTCGTCGTCGGACTTCAGATAGTTCGCGCCGTAGTCGTAGGTCAGGTCGTCGTGGCGACGTGTCGCCGCGCGGCCGCAGATGCCGCCGGACTTCTCGAGCACGGTCACGTCCGCGTCGGGCGCCGCTTCGTCGACGACGAACGTCGCGGCCGCCGCGCCCGCACCGGCGCCGACGATACCAATATCAGTCATAACAGTTGTAGGGGACGCGGTCACTTAACCCGTCGTCTCGCGGACCCGCGGGCGGAGCGCAGGGAATCGGGCCGAAAAGGGGAACGGCGAGAACGGGCGCGGTCAGTCGTCGGCGCCGACGACCATCACGGGCGCGGCGGCGCCGCGCTGGACCCGAGTGGGGAGCGTCTCCGGGTGGACGAGCCGGTCGAGCCCAGTGCGGCGCGCGGAGCCGACCACGATCAGGTCGGCGTCGCGGGCGGCGGCGAAGTCGAGCACCTCCTCGTGCGCCGTCCCGTACCGGAACCGCTTCTCGACGTCGACGCCGGCCGCCTCGCCGCGGGCCGCGGCGTCTTCGACGAGCGCCTCGCCCGTGCGCTCGCGGCGCTCGACGACCACGTCCCAGTGCTCTGTGGTGTCGACGACGTAGAGGGCGTCGACGGTCGCGCCGTGCGCGGCCGCGACGTCGAGGCCCGCCTCGACCGCGGCGCGGCCGGCCCCGTCGTCGCCGGTGACGACGAGCACGCGCTCGAAGAGGGACCCTCCCCGTGCAGTCCCTGCGGCGGTCGGAGCGGCGGGGTCGTCGGTGGCGGTCGAGGCGGCGGTGCCTGCGGCGTCGACGTCGGTGGCGGCCGAGGCGGCGGTGCCTGCGGCGTCGACGTCGGCGGTGTCGATGTCGGCGGTGTCGATGTCGGCGGTGTCGATGTCAGCGGACATGATGGTGGTGCCGGATTCGCCCCTTCGGGGGCGCCGGTCGTGTTCGTGTTCACCTTGGAGCGTCCTTCTCTTAACAATTTTCGACAGTATAGACGATTATCATTATCTATCCGGTGACGAACTCCAAAGTTGATCCCGATTCGCGATGATCGATCCGGATTTATTCGACGTGCGTCCAAGTAACCGACGGCGAGTCGAAGCGGTTCACCGCGTCGGACCCCGATACGCTCCGAGACGCCCTCTCGCCGGACCTGGCCTCGCTCTCAGACGCCTTCGCACCGACCTCGACCACCCTCCGGAGTCGACCCGGCAAGGACGGCTCCAACGACGCGTTTTAATCGGTCAGTCCGAACAGTACCGGTACGCGCGCAGGCGTCGCGAGGGACTGCCCCGCGGCGCGACCCGAGGCACACCACATGACACCGAACACCACCACGCGGTCGACGGACAGCAACGATGGGTGAGGACGGCGGCAACGGGGGCGGCGGGGCGCCGACGGGGGCCGGTGTCGAGACGCGACGCCCCGGCCGATCCCGTCGGCGACGACCCCGCTGTCGACGAGGCGACGGGCGAGGTCGACTACGCCGGCCGGGCGTCGTCGATCCTCGGGTTCTCCCGCTGGTGGCAGATCGTCGCCGCCGCGGGGATGATGGCCGCCGTGAGCCCGTACCAGTACGTCTGGTCGTCGATCGAGCAGCCGCTCGCCCAGGGCCTCGACATCGCGTTGCCGGCGCTCGGCGCGGTGTTCTCCTTTTATGTCGTCTTCCAGTCACTCTCGCAGTTCCCCGCCGGAAAGTGGCGGGACAGCCGCGGGCCGGGCGCGCTCACCTTCCTCGCGGCGCTGCTGGCCGGGGGCGGGTACATCGGGCTGGCGTACGCGACGGCCGTCTGGCAGCTGTACCTGCTGTACTCGCTCGGCGCGGTCGGCGTGGGGATCGTGTACACGGTCGCGGTGAACACCGCCGTCAAGTGGTTCCCGGACCGCACGGGACTCACGACCGGTATCGGCACGATGGCGTTCGCGGGGGGGAGCGCCCTCGTGGTGCCGTACGTGCGCGCGAACGCCACCGTCGCGGCGTACGGCGACGTGCTCCGGAACGTCGGGCTCGCCATCCTCGTCGTCACCCTCGTCGGCGCGTACCTCCTGCGGGACCCGCCGGACGACTGGCTCGGACTGGACGACGACGAGGACGGGAACGGCGACGGACTCGCGGCCTCGCTCCGCGGTCGCGCGTACACGACCCGAGAGATGCTGTCGACGTGGCAGTTCTGGCTGCTGTACGCGATGTTCGTCGCGATGGCCGGCGCGGACCTGATCGTCATCGCCAACGTCGTGCGGTTCGCCGAGCAGTTCGGGCTGGCGGCGGTCGTCGCGACCGCGGCGGCGACCCTGCTGCCCGTCGCCGCCGGCGTCTCGCGGATGATCGTCGGCGAGGCGTCGGACCGCTTCGACCGGAAGAAGGTGATGGCCGTCTCCTTCGTGCTCGCCGGGGTGTTCCGGCTCGCGCTGATCGCCGCCGGGCGCGCCGAGGCCGGCATCGCTTTCGTCGCGCTGGTGATGGCGGCGATGTTCTTCTCCTCGCCGCTGTTCGTCTACTTCCCGTCGGTCATCGCCGACTACTACGGCGCCCGGAACTCCTCCGGGAACTACGCCGTCCTCTACACCGCGAAGGTCGGCGGCGGCGTCTTCGCCGGGACCGTCACCGGCTACCTCGTCGCCGCGTTCGGCTGGGTCCCCACGTTCGCGCTCGGCGGCGGCCTGGCGGTCGCCGCCGGACTGGCGGCGCTCCTCCTCGCCCGCGAGCGGCCCGGACTGGAGTCCCGATGGCGGACGGACGCGCGACTGACGCGGGGCGCAGGTCGTCGAATCAGTCGCCGCCCGGCGGTTCACGTCCCGACTACGCCGTAGAAGGGGTCGGTCCCGGGCTTCTCCGCGATCCGATTCTTCACCGGGTCCGCCCGCTTTTAAAAGTAACGCTCGACGACAGGTCGGCGCGCTCGTCCATCGAGGGCGGGCCCGCCACGCCGGACTGCTCGTCACGGGAACATCCGGTTCGAGCAGCTCACGACTTGAGTGACGCCGCGGGTGGAGGACGGCGCGAACTCTGCGAACACGTCGCCCGGGTACTGGAGGTACGACGGACAGGGACGCAGACGGGCGTCGAAGGCGCCGTCGTCGAACGGAGCGTCGGGTCGGCCGTATGAGTCTCGGTACGGACACCTGAGCCGGTCGTTCGCGGCGAGCCGCCTCGTTGAGGCCGTTGCCGGACGACGGGTGGAACTCGGTCGGCGGGAGGTGCGACACCAGGCTGCATCGCGTCGAGGGACGCTGGGTCGCCGGCTCGAGCAGTTTCGCCGTACAGCGCGTCAGCCGGTCGAGGAACGCGTCTCGCGTGGGTGACGAACGCGGCTCTGATAAACGTCTAGTCGGATCGGTCGTCGCGTTCAGCCGTTCGCTGGTCGGAGAGTTGACCGGTTGTCACTGGATGTCGTGATCGGGGCCTTTCGAGCAAAGAGGCCGTCGCCGGCGGGAGCAAAGAGGCCGTCTCCGGCGGGAGCCAAAGAGCCGGTCGCCGGCGGGGAGCAAAGAGCCGTCGCCGGCGGGAGCCCCAGCGAGGGCCGGCCGGCGCCGCGGTCCGCGTCCAGAGGCTCGCACTTTTAAATGCTCTCCGGTCACGACGCGCGCTATCGCCCGCTCGATCCGGGCGCGTGAGGTTCGTCGAGTCGGTCCGATCGACCCGACCTGCGACGATGGACGGGATCGTCGCGCCGCCGACCTGGTAGAGGTACGTCGGGAGGGTCGGCGACGTCGTCGCCGAGGCGGAGTCGCGCCGTGCTCCGGATCACGCGCTGGCGGCGCGGCCGCGATCCGGTCGCAGTCCTCGGACTGAGCGCCGGCGCGAGCGCGACACGGTGAGCGCGCCGACCGCCGTCCGGATCGGCCGCGTCGAGCGACGCGATTCTCCCGAAGGACGCGCGAGGCGCGACCCGCTCGTCGAGCGAGTCGGCTCGACCTCGAGCCGCTCCACGGCCGGTCGCGCTCCCTCGATCGCGATTCGCGCGGTCGATCAGGGCCGGCTCGTATCGGGGGTGGTACCCGCGCTCCGCGCGTGAGCGCGTACGCCAGTTCGGGACTGAATCGCGGCGACGCTCCGGCTCGTAGGTGTCGTGTACTCCTCCTCGTATGTGCGTGCCGACATCCCACCGTCTCGCGTACGCGTCCCTGACGGGCCGCGAGACCGGATCCGGGCGTCCCGCCGACGCCGGCGCCGCGGTCGGCCGCGGCGCCGACCGCTCGCGGGGCCCGCTGACCCCCCGACCGGCCGGCCGCTGACGATCCGACGGGTGAGGGGTCGCCTCGTCGAGACCGATTCGATCCGGCCGCGGAACGTCCGAAACGCTCGCGCTCGTCGATCCGCGGCGCGCTCGATCCGGAGCGCTTCCCGCGCGTCTCCAGGGCGGCGCGGACCCGCCACATGCATCGTCAGTCGCTGTCATACCGCCGCCTCGCGAGTCGTCCTCGTAAACGCTCTATATGAGGGGTATCCGGCGCCGTAGAGCGCTCCCGAGCGCTCAATAGCGCTCCCGAGGCGCGGCTTTTTAAATAATTCCTCCTCGCCAGCACCCGAGCAGGGGCAGGGCCGAGCGCGGCTGCGCGGGGACTAGATCAGGGCCGCATCTCGGGCAGTGCCCGGCCGCCGGCGCGAGCGGACGTCGAACGCGCCGAGCGCCAGCAGGCCGCCCCTGAGCGCGTACGCGACGCCCGTCGGGAACGTGGCGCGGACGAGCGATGCGTGCGACGCGCCGCGCGAGCCCGACAGTGGACGACGCCAGCGCCGAGGCGAGGGCGACCGCGCCCGCACGGGACGATGCGGAGCCGAGGGCTCGCCCGGAATCGGGTGCGAGCGGCGACGGCGACCGGCCGACTCGGCCGAGGCGGTCGCTCACGACGGACTCACTTCCTGAACGAGACCGTCTCGCCGCCTCGCCTGTCGGGGTGAGGAATCGGCTTCCTGTTCGTGCCAGCAGCTCGCGGAACGGTCGCCCGTAGTGCTCGGAGGAATAGTCGCCGAGTTGCCGCCGGGGAGCACCGCCGTGGCGCCCTCGCGGGCGAACCACCATCCGCCAGCCGACCCGACCGCGTGTGACGCGGTAGTTCATTCACGGTGCCGTGCGAGCCGGTCGGCGGGAGCTTTGGGTTACGTTCCCCAGGAACGGCGCCTCGCCGCCGGAGCGGGTGCGCGATCCGCCGCCGTCGTGTTCCGGTTCGCCGTGTCTCCACCGCCTAGTCGATCTCGGTCGAGGCGCCGGAGCGCCGCGACCATCGTCGCCTCGCGCGAGCGGTGGGCCGAACAGCGGGTCTCGGCCGTAGCCGCGCGAGCACCCAGTCGTTCGGGTAGTACGACTCGAGATGTCGGCGTCGTCGAAGGCGGGGGGAAGACGAGGTCCGGAACGGTCGAGCCCCGGGTCGAACAGGAAGCGCGCCGCAGGAGTCGGCCGCCATCCTACGGTCCCAGTGCGGAGGTCGCGCGGGCCGGCGAGCCCGAGGCGTCGAGCGTCGGCGGGCGTCGCGCTCCGCCACCGCACGCCGCGAGTCGGCACGAGCCGGGTCGGCCGCCCGGTCGCGACGTCGCGCTGGAGTTCGCGGTGGAAGGCGGGTCGAACCGGATCTCGTCCCCGCGACCCCGCGTTCGAGGCGCTCGGCGATCGGCGCGCGGTAGGGGGCCGCGTAGTCGACGGGCCACGTAGTGGGGTCGGGTCGGTCGATACGCGCTGGTTGGCCGTCGGAGAGGACCTTCCGGGTCGGATCGCGTGCGGCTTTCTCTTTCACGGACGAACCTCACACGGTCGAGCGGCCGAACGGCTCGCCCAGCCCACTCGCCACTCGCGGGCCGATCCGTCGAAGACGCGGTCGCGGACCGGCTTCGGCGTCGACCCGCCGGATCGGGAGCTGGCCCGCGCTGACATCGTCCGCCCTTTTCGGGCGTTCGGCGTACACGAGTTCTGCGTCGGGAGTTGACTGGTGTGTGTGCGGTTGTTGAATGTTGTCTGTCGGCTCTGTTCGTCGATGTGTGTGTGTTGTTGTTGTGTGTGTGTTTTTTGTCTGTTCCATGCCGATGTCCTTCTCTGGTCTCTCTGTGGGATGGATAGGGATCGGTTGTGGAGCCTGGTTTGTCCGCATCGGTCTGCCAGGATGCAGTGGAGGGGGCGTCGCGGCGCCGGATACTGGTGGAGTCGGGAGGTCCGGTTGGGTCTGGTTTGGCTCGCGCGACTCTCGGTGGTGGGATTACGTGGGGTCTGCGGAGACTTGCGGGCGGCGACCTGTCGGGGTTCCGCTCGACGTAGCGTATGGTCGAGCCATAGTGGCGGTCGTCGTGGTTTGCGCGTAGGCGTGTAGGAGTGGGGTGGGGTCAGCTCAGTCGAGTGCGTCGTCGGGTCCGTGTACAGGTGGGTTGGTGGTTGGAGCGTCGACCAGTTGCTGTGCGCTCTGCGGTCGCTCGCGCCGGCGATGACGAAGGGGACCCGGGATGGGGTTTAATGCGTCGGGTGGCAGAGGTGGAGTGGTGGCTAGCGAGGCGCTTCGGGCTGTCTCGACGCGTGTGCGTTCGGTTTACCAGATGGCCGGGCTTGGCGTAGATGGGACGAGAGGTGGGGCGGGTCGTACGCCATCTGTGTGTGTCCGGGCGGTGGGTGGTTGCGTTGTGTTTGTGTCTGCCGGTCTGTGACGACGAGGGTGTGTCCGCCAGGTTTTGGTGGACCCGATCCGCGCCGGTCGGCGGATCGTTCGATAACGCCTGGGTAGAAGGCTCGTTGTCGTGTGTGAGGCTTCCTGGAGCGCGGGCGCACCGGCGTCCGTCGC